>JAOUDR010000204.1 GCA_029859185.1 Gemmatimonadota bacterium | reverse complement strand
GACTCCGCAAGGTCGTCACTCCCGGGAGCGCACTGGAGACGAACGCCTGCTCAACCCACAGTTGCCCTTCGACCAGACGCACCACGGCACCCCCGAGATGCGCGAGTGCCATCAGCGCCCGGAGCGCCACCTTCTGCTCCGGGATCGCATCGGGCCCGCGCCGCACGAGTTCCACCGCCCGACCGAGCGTGACCGCGTAGTTGTCGTAGTTCAGCATGACTGGTCAAGCGAAGATAGACCGCGCGACACCGGCGCGGCAGACCGCGGCACCACCCACGGGGCCAACCCCGGGTCGACGCCAGGACCGCGACCTCGACCAGTAGAGCCCGGGGGACCTGGCCGTTAGTTTCCACGCGACCCTCCCAACACCAGCGAGGGATGGAACTCCGCCCGCGACAACGGGTTGGATGGACTACCTCCAACAGCCGGACATGCCGAGATGCTGAAGACTCAGACGCTGATCCTCCTGGCGCTGCTCTGCGCCGCCGGTCCCCTATCCGCCCAGAGCGGCTCCCCGCGACGGGTCAAGGCCGACATCAACTTCCTCGCCGCGGACGCGCGGGAGGGCCGCGGCGTGGGGACGGCCGGGCTCGACGCGGCCGCAGACTACGTCGCCCAGGAATTCGCGCGCATTGGCCTGAGTCAGCCGTGGGGAAACGGCTACTTCCAGGACTTCACGATCGACTCCACTGCGGCGATGGCCGCCCATACGGGCATTGGCGGGGCAGCCGTGAAGAACGTGGTCGGACTCCTCCCCGGGCGCGGCCCGTTCGCCGGGCAGGTCGTCGTGCTTGGCGCCCACTACGACCACCTCGGGCGTGGGGGCATGGGCAGCCTCGACCCGGACAGTCTCGGCGTCATCCACAACGGTGCCGATGACAACGCCTCGGGTACGGCCGCACTCCTCGAAGCCGCCCGGCTGTTGCGCGGTCGTCTCCAAGGCGACCGTCGCACCATCGTGTTCGTCGCGTTCACCGCCGAGGAGTCCGGACTCATCGGGTCGAGCTACTACGTCCAGCACCCGGTGCTCTCGAACGACTCCACCATCGCGATGATCAACTTCGACATGGTGGGACGGCTGCGAGCGGGACGCTTGCTGGCGCTCGGAGCGGGCACGGCTCCGGAGTTCCCGCCGCTGTTGGACTCGCTCAACGCCGGGTACGGGTTCGACCTGGAGGCGTCGGGTGACGGGTGGGGCCGGAGCGATCAGTCCTCGTTCTACGGCGCCAAGATTCCGGTCGTCCATTTCTTC
The DNA here is from genome assembly GCA_029859185.1 of Gemmatimonadota bacterium. GTDB lineage: Bacteria > Gemmatimonadota > Gemmatimonadetes > Gemmatimonadales > GWC2-71-9 > JAOTWJ01. The sequence goes on along the minus strand of JAOUDR010000204.1, from coordinate 4,620 downwards.
ACCGATCTGCACTCGGACTATCACCGGGTCAGCGACGACCCGCAGACCATCGATGTCGAGGGCCTCGCCAAGGTCGCGGCGTACGTGGTCGATCTGACCACCGCGCTCGCGACGAGGCCGGATCGCCTGACCTACGTCGACATCCCCCAGCCGGTGATGGCGAGTGGGAGCCGCGCATCGCTGGGCACCATTCCCGACATGGCGAGCTCCCCCGGCGGCGTTCGGCTCACGGGCGTGCGGGAAGGAAGTCCCGCCGCGCTGGCCGGGATCCTGGGCGGCGACATCATCACCCGTATCGGTGACTACGAGATCGCGAACTTGAATGACATGCAGAATGCCCTCACCAGCTACAAGGGTGGCGACGTCGTCACGATCGTGGTCCGGCGCGACGAGGAGCAGATGTCGTTCACGGTCACCTTGGGCGGTGGGCGTGGGTAGCACGGCACTCGACGCGGACGCCGTCGTCCGTGCCCTCCAGGGGGCCTTCGCCCGTGATGTCGGACGGCGAGGCCTGCTCGCGCTCGTGGCAACGCGCCTCCGCGCCGCCGGGGCGCCGTATACCGGTGTCTATCTGTACATGTTGCACGGCGAGATGCTGGTGCTCGAGGCGTTCGCCGGAAGGCCAACCGATCACACCGAGATCCCGGTTGGTCAGGGTATCTGCGGACAGGCCGTCGCGGAGCGGCGCGACATCAACGTCGCCGACGTTTCCCAGGCCGATGGCTACCTCGCGTGCAGCATCGAAACCCGGTCGGAGCTCGTCGTGCTGATCCGCCGCCACGACGAGATCCTCGGACAGATCGATATCGACAGCGATGCCACCGATGGGTTCGATGCGGCCGAGCGGGCCGCCGTGCGCACGGTCGCGGACGCATTGGCGGCACTCCTCTAGGAGGAACGGCGGCATCGGCAGGAACGGCAGAAAGGGGAAGGCGGGAGTGACGGCAGCCGCGACGGAGCAGACGGTCTTGGTGGATGGCGTCTCGCTGTTCATGCGGCGGGTCGGCGACGGACCCGTCACGGTCGTCCTGCATGGTGGACCGGGCGCGCATCACGATTACCTCCTGCCCCAGTACGATCGGCTCGCCGCCGACCGCGAGTTGCTGTACTACGATCAGCGTGGTGGTGGCCGGTCGCCGGTGGCACGCGACGTTCCCGTCGATTGGCGCGCGCACGTCGAGGATCTCCGGTCATTGCTGGTCCAGCTCGACCGCACCCCGGCCACGCTCCTCGGCTATTCCTGGGGGGGGCTGCTGGCCCTCCTGTACACCGTCGAGCACCCCGGGACCGTTGGACGGCTCGCCCTCGTCTGTCCGGCGCCGGCCACCGCTCGCGACCGCGGCCGGTTCGAGGCGACGTTCGCTGAGCGTTCGCGCGCGCCGGCCATCCTCCGCGAGCGGGAGTCCTTGCACGCCTCCGATCTGCGCACGCGCGACCCCGAAGCGTACCGTCGCCGGCTCTTCGAGCTGTCGGTCGCCGGCTACTTCCACGATCCTGCTCGTGTCCGCGATCTCACGCCGTTCCGCCTGACCGGTCGCACCCAGCAGGCCGTGTGGGACAGCCTCGGCGATTACGATCTTCGGACCGCGCTCGCCTCCGTTCGGGTGCCTGCCATCGTCCTCGCCGGGCGGCATGACCCGATCCCTCTCGATGCCACGGCCGACACCGCGGCGCGGCTCGCCGCGGAGTGCATTGTGTTCGAGTCGTCCGGCCACTGTCCGCATGTCGAGGAATCGGATCGCTTCACCGAGGTCCTTGACGCCTGGCTTCCGAGCCGCGCATGACCCGCCCAACGCCGTTCGACCTGGTGTTCGCGCCCATCGCCGACCGGCTTGCCGGGATTACGGCCGCGGCAGCCGAGGTCGGGTGCAATCCACTCGACCGCCGGGAGTTCGCGGCCATCCCGGAAGTCCAGCGGCTGCTGGGTGACCTCGTCACCCCGGTGATCATCGAGCGGACCCCCGAGGCCGCCGAGGAGTACCTCGAGCTGCTCCACGCAGCGTATGGCTTCAATGCGGCTGGTCGGCGCGTCGTCGTGACCACGCGGGCCCAACTCGAGCCGTGGCTGCTCCGACTTCCGCCAACCACACCGCCCCGCATTCCAGGCGACGCGTGCTACGTCCAGCTTCCCACTCCGTGGATCTGGGCGCAGGGGGGGCCCGGCGAGCCGCACGAGCCGCTCGATGGGATGTTCGCCGTGGCGGGGCCGCATGGCGACGAGATCACCGTGCTGGGGGTGCTCGGCCTGCGTGCCGAGCGCGGTGGCTTCACGCAGGTCACCGTGCGTGCACGCGCCGCGGACTTCGCGGAGGCAGGAACGGTGCGCCGCGACCCGCCCTTCGCACCCCTCATGGAGGGCGGGAAGGCCGCCTCGTTTCGGTCGGTGGCGTCGGCGGGTGAGCTGCTGACGGTCCTCCAATTCGCGTTGCGCTCCGCCGAGGGATAGGTTCGGCCCGCGATGGATCGCCACGACGTCGCCCGAGCGCTGACCGAGATCGCGTCCCTGCTCGAACTGACCGGGGAGGGCGCGTCCAACGTGCGCGCCTACCAGGCTGCCGCCCGGGCTATCACGCACTACGCCGGTGACCTCCACGCGGCCCGCACCAGCGGAGCCCTCGCACGCTTGCGGGGGGTGGACCCGCGGACGGCCGTCGTCATCCAGGAACTGCTGGACCGCGGTCAGAGTCGGATGCTGGAGGATCTGCGCGATCGCGTTCCGCCCGGCCTCGGGGAATTGCTCGAGATCGGCGGCCTCGGTGTGGCAAAGGTGCGGCTGATTCATGAGCACCTGCACATCGATTCGCTCGCGGAGCTCGAGGCCGCGGCGCGCGATGGCCGGCTGGCCCAGCTCCCGCAGTTCGGCCCCAAGACCGCGGAGAAGGTGCTTCGGGGTATCGCCTTCTTGCGGCAGACGGCCGGCATGCTGCTGGTACATCACGCCCGCCGGGACGCGGAGGCCCTGATGGCGGGGCTCGCCGCGCTCAGACCCGTGGACCGGGTGGCGTTGGCCGGGAGCATGCGACGACGGTGCGAGCTGGTCGGTGACCTCGACATCGTGATGGTGACGGCCGCACGTGCGGATCACGTCCTCGACGCCGTTCGCGGGATCCCCAATGTTGCCGAGGCCACGGGAACGGCGCCGGATGCGCTCCGGCTCCGGCTGGAGAGTGGGGCGGCCGCGGACGTGTATCTCACGCCACCCGCACGGTTCGGCCTGACGCTGCTCCATGCCACCGGGAGCTGGGACCACCTCGAGCAGCTCGCCGCGCGCGCCGCGGAGCGCGGCATCACGTGGGACCGCGCAACGCTCTGGAGTCCTGCAGGGACGCCCCCGCTCAGCACCGAGGCGGACGTGTACCGGACCCTCGGGCTGCCACCCATTCCCCCGGAGCTGCGCGAAGGCGTCGGAGAGGTGGAGGTGGCGGCGGCGGGCGGGCTCCCGACTTTGGTGGCACCTGGTGACGTCCGCGGCTTCTTACATTGCCATTCCGACTACTCGGACGGCACAAGCGGCATCGCCGAGTGGGCCGAGGCCACACAGGCCGCGGGCTACGCGTACCTCGGCATCACCGATCACTCCCCCGCCACCGCGTTCGGCAGCGGCCTCACGCCGGAGGACGCGCGCCGGCAACACGCGGAGATCGACGCGGTGAACACCGGGTGGCACGACTTCCGGGTGCTGAAGGGTGTGGAGGCGGACATCCTCGCCGATGGGACCCTGGACTACTCCGCCGCGCTGCGTCGCAGCTTCGACTTCATCATTGCTTCCATCCATGCCCGTCACGGCATGTCGGCCGACGGGATGACGGCACGGATCCTCCACGCCATGGAGGATCCGACCATGACGATCCTCGGGCATCCGACCGGCCGGCTGCTGCTCTCGCGCGATCCGTACCCCCTGGATATCGACGCTGTCTTCGCGCGTGCCGCGGACCGCGGTATCGCAATCGAAATCAACGCCGATCCACAGCGCCTCGACCTGGACTGGCGACTGCTGCAGCGCGCCCACCGGGCCGGCGTCACGATCTCCATCGGCGCCGATGCACACGGAACCGGGCAGCTACACCACATGGACTTCGGACTTGGGATTGCGCGGAAAGGCTGGCTGGGCGCCGGCGATCTCCTCAACACCCGTCCGGTAGACGAGTTCCTCTCCTTCGCTCACCGGCGACGCGAATGACGGCGCGCAAGGCCGCACGGTCCGCGGTGACGCAAGACCACGTCGCGGCCATCCTGACCCGCCTTCAGGCGCGATTCCCAACCGCGCACTGCTCCCTCGACTTTGCGAACCCACTGCAGCTGCTCGTCGCGACCATTCTCAGCGCCCAGTGCACGGACGAGCGGGTCAACATGGTGACCCCAACGTTGTTCGCTCGCTATCGTACGGCGCAGGACTTAGCGGATGCCAATCCGGACGAGGTGGCCTCGATCATCCGCTCCACCGGTTTCTACCGCAACAAGACCAAGTCACTCATCGGTATGGGTCGGGCGCTCGTCGAGCGCCATGGAGGATCGGTGCCGCGCTCAATGGAGGAGCTGCGGCAGGTTCCCGGGGCTGGCCGGAAGACTGCAAATGTGGTGCTCGGCAATGCGTTCGGCATCGAGGAAGGCGTCGTCGTG
>JAOUDR010000203.1 GCA_029859185.1 Gemmatimonadota bacterium | reverse complement strand
TTCTCGCCCAGCGGCGTGTGGTCCACGTCCACCGTCACGGACTTGTCGGGGTTCTCGTGCACCGCCGCGACGTCGCCCCTGGTGAGGAAGATACCCGGGTCGGCCTGGGTGGCCCGATAGAAGTTCTCGTACTGGCCGGGCGTGATCATGTCCCGGTAGATGACATAGGCTCTCGCATCACCACCGGCCGCCCGCACGTAGCCCGCCTGCTTCAGGCTCACCGTGCAGCAAAACGAGGAGCAGTACGGCAGGTGGTTCGCGTCCCGCGATCCCGCGCACTGGATGAACGCGACGCTGTGGGCAGGCTTGCCGTCCTTGCGCACGATCCGGCCCGTGGCCGCCATGGCCTCGAACTCGACGCTGGTGATCACGTTGTCGTGCGCGATGCCGAGGTGCGTCAGCTTCGAGGCGTCATAGGGCCTGCCGCCGGTGGCCAGCACGATCGCGCCAACGACGACCGTCGTCTCGCCAGCGTTGCCGGCCAGCGTCGCCTTGAAGTCCCCGGGTTGCCCGGAAATCGAAGCCACACGGCTGGACTTGTGGACGGTGATCGCGTGATGGTTCTCGGCCGCGCGCACGAGCTCCCCCGGCGCCGCGGACTCGGTCGAGTGGAACGGCGATGCGCAGGGGGTGCGGCGATGCAGCTTGAGCGCGAAACCGCCCAGCTGCGGCTCCTTTTCCACCAGGTGCACCGGATACCCGGCGCGGGCCGCCTCGAGGGCCGCGGTCATGCCCGTCACGCCGCCACCGACCACCAGGAGAGTCTTCACAGTCTGTTGCCGGAAGGGGACGGGCAGCTCCTGCAGCTTGAGGGCCGCGGCATGCATTCGCAGATAGTCCGCGGCCATCATCCGCGTATCGTCGGTCCCATGCGGCTGGGTCCAGGCGACGTACTCGCGAAGCGGGGCCCGGGCGACCAGCGTCTGTTGGCCGAAGTCGAATGTGTCCCGGTGGTAACGCGATGAGCAGGCGCCCAGCACCAGCCGGTCGAGCCCCTCGCGCTGCAGCTCGTCCTTCAGGAGGTTGACCCCCTGTTCGCTGCACAGGCAAGGATGGGTCTTGCACACGCCGATCCGGAGCTCGCTCGTCACGACCTTCTGCAGCGCGGCCACGTCGGTCGCATTGCCGATGTCGCACCCGGTGCAGATGTAGACGCCCGTCTTGCCTGCCATGGCGTGGCTTCCTTCCTAGGTTGCGAGCCGCACCTGAATCGCCCTGAGCGCGGCGCCGGTGGCTTCCTGAACCGAGGAATTCACTTCGACCGGGCTCTGGGCCACGCCGGCCGCGAAGATCCCCGGTGGCTGCAGATGGGCGGATGCGAATCCGTCGGCATCGAGCCGGATCGGCAGTCCCGCAAGGCCCTCCACCTTCAGGTTGGACTCCATGCCGGTGGCGAGCACCACCAGGTCCACCGCGACCTGGATCTTGTGGCCGCGCAGGATGTCCTCGGCTTCGACGATCATCTGCCCGTCGGGGTTGCGTTCCACCTTGGCCACCTTGCCGTTCACGAACTCGATGTTCGGGTCCGCCTTGGCGCGAGAGTAGAAGCCCTCGTACTTTCCCGGCGTGCGGATGTCGATGTAGAACACGTAGGCCTTGGAGGCCGGGTTGGCCGTTCGGACGTACTGCGCCTGCTTCAGCGACGCCAGGCAGCAGACGGAAGAGCAATAGGGCAGGTGCCCCTGGTCGCGGGAACCCGCGCACTGGACGAACGCGATGCGTTCGACCCTCCGGCCGTCGGAAGGACGCCTGATGTCTCCGCCGGTGGGGCCGTCAGCTGCCGCGAGGCGTTCCATCATGACGTTGGTGATGACGTCCGCATCGGCGCCGAACCCGAGGCGGGTCAGCTTGCGTGCGTCGTAGGGCCGCCATCCGGTGGCGACCACGATGGAGGCCGCATGGACCTCGACCTCGCGGGGCGCCATCGCCAGGTCCACCGCGCCGTAAGGGCAGGCTTCGGCACACCGTGCACAGCCGGACGGACAGTGGTTCCGCTCGATCACGTAGCGAGGCGGCCAGGCCATTCGGTGCGGCAGGTGGATCGCCTTGACGGTCTTCATCCCGAAGTCGTGCGTGCTCGGAACGTCGACGGGGCACGCCGGTGTGCACAGGTCGCACAGGACGCAGTTGCGGTTCACGTACGGGGGCGACTTCACCAGCCGCACAGTGAAGTCGCCCGCCGCGCCGGAGATCGCCGCGACCTCGGTACTGGTGTGGACCTGGATCCTGCGATTGCGCCGCAGCCGCTGGTAGTTGACCTCCAGGCCGCACGTGGGCGGGCACAGCTTGGGGAAGTATTGGTGGAACGCCGCCACCCGGCCGCCGAGCGACGGACCCTTCTCGACCAACACGACGTCGTGGCCGGTCTCCGCGGCCTCGAGGGCCGCCGTGATCCCGCTGACACCGCCGCCGACCACCAGGATCGGATGGGCTTGTGCGGTCATGGCAGAGGGCGCGTCACGAGACGAGCGATGCGCATGGGACAGCGGCGTGCGCCGTCAGGACACCAGTTGATGGTACGGTCGCTTGAACACGTTCCAGGTCTTGGTCTGCCGGTCGTAGACCGAATTGACGAAGCACTTCCAGTTCTCGTCGTCGATCGCCAGATGGTCGCCGCGGTAGTAGTAGCCCGGGTACCGGGTCTCTTCGCGGAACCGCATGTGCCGAGCGTGAGCCTCGGCGGCGAGGACCCGGTGGTAGTTCTCCCATGCGCGCAGAAGCTCGTGCAGGTTCTCCGCGCACATGTGCAGCGAGTCCTCCTTGATCAGATCCAGATACTTGAAACCCTCGTCCAGCAAGGAGGCGCTGGACATGTACCACGTGGACACACCACCGGCGTATTCGTCCATGCACTTCTGCAGGCGCTTTTGCAGCATCTGCGGCCGGATGTAGTGCGGGTTGATGTTGGGGTCGGTCGAGTACTTGCTGTACTTGCCCCATGTCTCCATGGGCATGAACACTTCCTTCGCCAGATCCTCGGCGTCCTCCTTGAAGGCCGGCGTGTCCTTGTGGTCCATCAGGAACGCCACCATGTTCTTGCCGGCGAGCCGGCCTTCGGCGTGCGAGCCTGAGGAGAACTTGTGCCCCGAGGCCCCCACCCCGTCGCCGGCGGTGAACAGCCCCTTGACGGTGGTCATGCGGTTGTAGCCCCAGTGGTATTCCGCCGGCCCGAAGTCCTCGGGTCCGCTGACCCAGATGCCCGCGCAGCCGGCGTGCGAGCCGAGCAGGTACGGCTCCGAGGGCATCAGTTCCGAGGGCACCTTCTCCGGCTCCATGTTGTTCGCGGCCCAGACCCCGGCCTGTGCGATGGTCATGTCGAGGAAGTCCTCCCACGCCTCCGCTTCGAGATGCTTGATCTCCTTGGGCGTCATGGTCTCGGCCAGCTTCTTCATGGCCACGTCGGTGTGGATCTTGATCGGACCCTTGCCGGCCTTCATGTCCATGATCATCAGGTGGTTGCGCATGCAGGTGCCCATGCTGTCGACATAGTCGCCGTAGTGCTTGCGCGCTTCCTCCTTGTTGGTTTCTGTGTAGTCCTCGCCGAGCGCGTTGGTGGCCTTGGCCTTGAACAGCAGGAACCACGCACCGACCGGACCGTAGCCGTCCTTGAATCGCGCCGGCACGAAGCGGTTCTCCATCATCGTGAGCTCCGCGCCGACTTCGGCCGCCATCGCATAGGTGGACCCCGAGTTCCACACTGGGAACCAGGCGCGGCCCTGGCCCTCGCCTGTGGAGCGCGTCTTGAAGACATTGACGCAACCGCCGGCGACCAGCAGGGCGGACTTGCACTTGAAGACGTAGAGCTTCTTCTCGCGCACGCTGAATCCCACGGCGCCTGCAATCCGCTTGGGATCGTTCGCGTCGGTCAGCAGCTTCACGACGAAGACGCGTTCGAAGTGGTTCTGCGCCATGCCGGTCGCCTGGCGGTTGTTCTCCAGCGCCCGCTTGGCCGCTTCGGCGACGATGACCTTGTAGGACTCGCCGTTGATCATGATCTGCCAGCGTCCGGAGCGCACTGGCTTGCCGCCGTCCTTGAGCAGCGGCGCGGAGCGCTTGCCGGTCGCGCCATCGAGCGACTTCCCGTCTTCGGCGGTCTTCCAGACCGGCAGGCCCCACTCCTCGAACAGGTGAACCGAGTCGTCGACGAGGCGTCCGAGGTCGTAGACCAGGTCTTCGCGGATGATCCCCATGAGGTCCTTGCGCACGTAGCGCACGTACTCATCGACCGGGTTCTCGCCGAGATACGTGTTGATGGCGGACAGCCCCTGGGCCACCGCACCGCTTCGGTCGGTGGCTGCCTTGTCCACCATCGTGATGCGCAAGCCCTGTGGCGTGGCCCAGCGGTCGGCCTCGAACACCGCCCCGCACGCGGCCATGCCGCCACCGATGACCAGCAAGTCGGTCTCGTGGACGACGATCTCGGGCTTCTCGCAGAATTCCCAGCTGTTGGATTTCGGTTCCATGGTGCGTTCTCGCTCCAAGAAAAGACTCTGTGGTTGGACCTCAAGGTCCGCTCAAGATCTGACGGCCGGCCTAAGACTTCAATGGCGGCGGCACGGGCAGTTCGTCGCCCCGAGCGTGGTGCGAGTAGAAGCCGGGCTGCTTGATCTTGGCGAGGTCGGCCTGCGCGCCATCGGCGAAGATGTCCACCGATCCCGCAGGCACCGTGCGGACGGGGAACTTGAAGCGCTTCAGGTTCCCGTTGCGGAACTTGACCGTCCACATGATGCTGTCCGATGCCATCATGGGGATCACCGATCCGCCCAGCGGCGCGAAGTCCGCATACGCGCGGACCTCGATGGCCTGCTGCGGGCAGATCTTGACGCAGTTGTAGCACTCCCAGCACTGCTCGGGCTCCTGGTTGTAGCCTTTGCGGGTCGCGGGGTCGAGCGCCATCAGGTCGTGCGGACAGATGTACATGCAGGCCGTCTTCTCGCGGCCCATGCAGCCGTCGCACTTTTCGGCAATCACATAGCTGGGCATCTTCGGTCTCCGGGTCGGTGATCGTTCGGGGGGATGGCAGGCGTCGTCTCGGCGCGATCAGGCGGGTTGGGCGTTCCGCAGCCCCGGTCGTGGGCGCACAGGATCTCGAGCACCTCGGGTCGGGCGTATTCGAAGATGTGGTGCGCGTCGAAGGGGCCGCAGCAGCTGCCTACGTCGGCATGGGCACGCCCGACGATCGGGCACGAGCAGCCGTGGGTCTGGCAGAACAGCGTACGCAGCAGCGCCTCGCACGGGCCGGCGTGGCGCGGGTCCAGCGGGTAGCCCGCCTGCGCGATGGCGCTCGGCACGAAGCAGTGCGTGGTCAGCGCGCCGAACGCGCGCACGCACGCACCTCGGCCGGGATGTCGCCCGGCTCGAACGCGCCAAGCCGCGAATGCGCGAGCACACCGTCGCGGACCTCGATCGCCCCGACAGTTTTGACCCGCGGCTGCTCGGTCACCCGCTTCGCCTCCCAGGCGCAAGGGCTGCAGTTCTGCCACGCCGTGGGGCCTGACGAGCGCGCTCATCGGCGGGCTCGGTTTGGAGAGGGCGGGGCGTCGATCATGGACAGGCCTTGGAGTCGACACTTTCATCGTAGGCCTCGCCGCTGAAAAGAAAAACAGACAATGTTGTTCACAGTGAACTGAAAAATCGCTCAACCCACCGCTTGCGGCCGGCCCCGCTCGTGCCTGCAGCGGCGCTTGCTCACGCCGTGCCGCGGCTGCACGTGAGGCCGCGCCAGCTCGAGGTGTTCTTCGCCACGGCGCGCGACGGCTTCACGCGGGCCGTGGCCGGGCGCGTGGCGCGTTCACGGGGGGCGGCGCGTGCGGCGTCGCCGACTTGGAGACCGCGCTAGGGGCGTCGCTCTTCGACCGCGTGCGCCAACGGCGCGTGCTCA
>JAOUDR010000202.1 GCA_029859185.1 Gemmatimonadota bacterium | reverse complement strand
CAACAGCCGCTCGACCATCGCATGTTGGCCGACGACGCGACGGCCGACCTCGGTCACAATGGCCGCGGTGAGTGGCGCTTCGGTCGCTGCCCCTGACGGTCGCGAAGTCATCGCTTGATCCGTTCTCCCTCGTCTTCGTACTTGAAGATCCACGTGGCAAACCGCGCCGGCTCGATACGATCCGGCGGCCGGATCCCGAACCAATCCTCGTCCGACCCTGATCCGGCCGGGCGGGCACGACGGGCCTCGTCCTGCTGGACCACGCGCTGCGCCCGTGCCACCCACATACCCACATTGGCCGCCCGCAGGTCCACCCACCCCCGCGGGATCGCCTCCTCGATGTCGTCACCGTCCGGCGGAATGATCACCGTCGCACCCCGATAGACGAGATCACCCTCGACCACGACCGGCAGCCCGACCGAGACCACCAGCGATCGGAGGTCCCGGTCATCGCGGAAGAGCGCGGCCGCCGCCGCGGCGAGCGCCGCAGGCGCAGCGACGGACAGCTCCCGCACCGACTGGCACAGCCGCGAACAGACGTAGGCCTCGAAGAGGTTCTTCGTGAGCCGCGGCGGGCCCAGCATCTCGAAGGCGACGGGACGCACACCGTGCTCCGCCTCGAGCGCCCGCAACCGCTCGATGGCGACCGACCGCAGCACCCCCGCCTGGTACGTCGGTCCCGCGGTCGCCGAGTCGAGTGCGGTCACGATATCGCGCCCGGTCGGACGCCCCTGCAGCTCCAGGACCACGTAGTCGGCGACTTCTTCCGGCGTGATGAACTCCATGGAGCCCATCGTCGTGATCGTCTCGAACTCGTCCCGGGCAAAGACCCCGTTCTCCCCCACATCGACGTACACCGACTCCAACGGCCCGCCCAGATCGGTCCAGCCACTCGCGCCCGGCACGAACGCCGCGCCCAGCGGCAGCGGGTTCGGACAATCATACAGCGGAATCGGCGCTCCCTTCCGCCGGATGGGTCCGAACCCGATCTCCCGCCACGCGATGGCCGCCGTCGGCTTGATCTCCATCGTGGCCGGCGCCCACGGCGTCCGCCCCAGGAGAAACAGCAGGAGCGAGTGCGCACCAGCCACCGCCGACTTGGTGAGCAGCGTGCGCGAGGGCTTCTCCTCGGAGTGGGTATAGGGGATGTTGAGCCCCATCCCGCCGGTCCCGCTCGTCCCCACCTTGATGAAGGCCTGCAGCTGCACCGCCCGGACGGCCTCCGCCAGGATCTGCACGTGGCGGATCAACTGTGGCATGGTGAGCGTCAGGACGTGCTGCTCGACGAGATCGCGCGTCAGCGTCCCGTCCGCGGCCGCCGCGAGCAGGTCGCGAGCGCTGTGGAAGATGTCCTGATAGGCAAACGCCGTCGCCGTATTGATGCAGTCGACCACGATCTCCGGGCGCCAGCGCTGGAACAACTGGTTCATGAAGCTGCGCTCGAGGACCGCAGGCGTCAGCGCACCGACGAGATCCTCGAGCAGCATGCGCCGTGCCGCCGGATCCGCGAGGATCGCGCGTCGATCGAGCTTCGCAACCGGCGCCGGATAGAAGATGTTCCCCCACTCGCACTCGACGGCCGTCTCGCCCCGGTACGGCTCGAGACTCTTCGCCGTCTTCAGCACTTCCTCCTCGTACAGCGCCACGAGCACGATGCGTCGTGGCGCGAACGTCAACAACCGGCGAGCGATCGCGTGTCCGACCAGCCCGCCCCCGCCCAGCATCAAGATCGTCCGGTCCCGAATGTCCATAGCTCCCCTTCCCCTCCCCTCAGTCGCGCAGTGCCTGCAACGCGGCAATCTCCCGAGGTGTCAGATACCGCCACGCCCCCGGCGCCAACCGACCCAGCTGCACCGGCCCGTGGGAGATGCGCGTCAGGCGCTCCACCTTCAATCCAAGGACTTCGCACAGTCGCCGCACGATGCGGTTCCGCCCCTCCGTGAGCACCAGTTGGACGTCGGTGCTACCACCGTCCACGGGGCGGACCGTTGGCCGCTGCATCGCGACCGCGCGTCCGTCCACCAGAACCGGTCGTGCGAGCGACGTGCGGATCTCCGCGGCCGAGCGCCCGTGCACGCGCACCCGATACGTCTTCTCCACCTCGTACCGCGGATGGGTCAGCCGGTGCACCAACGTGCCGTCCGTGGTGAGCAGCAGCAGCCCGCCCGTCATGACGTCGAGGCGCCCGACATAGGTGAGCCCCGGTACCGACGGGACCAACTGGAACACGGTCGCGCGCCCCTCGGCATCGTGGCGACTCACCACGCATCCGACGGGCTTGTTCAGGGCAATCCACGCCGAGGCCGCCGGACGCAGGGGCTTCCCATCCACCGTGATGCGATCGGTCTCGGGATCCGCGGACGATCCGAGCGTGGCGACCCGTCCGTTCACTCGGACGCGCCCCTCCTCGATCAGCGTTTCGGCCGCACGCCGCGAGCGGACCCCCGCCCGGGCCAGGGCCCGCTGGAGCCGCATCGTCGTCACGCCCCCTCCGGCGTCTCTGCTGCCGGGGGCGTCAACTCCACCGCCAGCTCGTCCACCCGCGGTAGACCGTCGAGGGCCTTCAATCCCAGCAGCTCGAGGAACAGCGGGGTCGTCCCATACTGCAGCGGGCGGCCGAGCCCTTCGCCCCGCCCGACGACGCCGACCAGCCCGCGCTCCTGCAGCAGCCGTAGGACCCCGTCGGCCGCCACGCCACGCACTTCCTCGATCTCCGCGCGACCCACCGGCTGGCGATACGCGATGAGGGCCAGTGTCTCCATCGCCGCGGTCGACAGCTTGCGCGGACGATCCACGAGGTGGGCCTGCGCCAGGGCCTCCGCCAACTCCGGTCGCGTCAGGATCTGCCATCCATCCGCGAGCTCGGCGAGCTCGATCCCATGGCCACCTTCGTCGTACCGGAGGCGGAGCGCCGTCAGCCCCGCCTGCAAGTCCTGGGCGCCGGCCTCCGGATCGAGCCGTCGCAGCTCGTCCAGCGTCACGGGTCGCGACGCCGCAAACAGCGCCGCCTCAAGCAGCCTGCTCAACCGATCCACGATTCACGTTCACCGGGCTGAAGGGAGTGGGCTGGATCAGGTGTACCCGACCGACCCGGGCAAGCTCGAGAATGGCGATCAGGGCCGAGATCACGTCCGCCACCGTGGGCGCCGCGCCAAACGCCTCGCGCAGGTCGAACACCGCACGATCGGCCAGCAGGGCCTCGATGCGGCGCGTTGCCCCCTCGACGTCGAGCGGTCGTCCGACCACCCGGTGCAGCACCTGCTGCGGCATGCCCCGCAGCACATCGTCCACGGCGTGCAGGAGCGCCGGCAGGTCGAGGAGGATTGGCGCGGCCGGACGCTCGGGTCCCTCGGGAATCCACCCGCGCGCCCACCGGTCGGCCCGCAGCGTAGCGCGTTCGACGAGCCAGCCAACCACCTCCCGGATCTGCTCGTACTCGAGCAAGCGGCGCACCAGCTCCGCGCGCGGATCCTCCCACTCCTCGTCGTCGACGCGTCGGGGGAGCAGCATCTGGACCTTGATGCGAAGCAGCCGCGCCGCCATGTCGAGGTAGTCGGCGGCCTGATTGAGACCGAGCTGGTGGATGGCGGCGATGAACTGATCGGCGATCTGCGCGATGGGAATGTCGGTGATGTCGATCTCCTGCTCCCGAATGAGGGTCAGCAGGAGATCCAGCGGGCCGGAGAACTCGGCAAGCTCGACGACGAACACGCGCTCGTCGGCGGCGGGCGACGGGTAGGTCACGGACGCATCCCCGGAATCCGGGTGGTGTGGGGATCGCTGCATCCGATGGGAAACCTAGTCACGTCCGAGGGGGGCCAAGACAGCGAAACGTAACCCGCCTCGGAACCGGTGTCAAAGCGCTACGCCCTTGACGCAACGACACTTGCGGCCTAGGTTCCCACCTCCTTTCATCGGTCTTTCGTGAGGTAGTTGCCGTGCCGAGAATCCGTTCCGCTAAGAAGCGGATGCGTCAGAGCGCGAAGGCGCGCGAGCGGAACCGCCAGCAGCGGGCGTCGCTGCGTACCGCCATCAAGAAGGCCCGTACCGCCCCGGCTGCCGAGGACACCACGGCCGCCGCTCGAGCGGCCGAGTCCCAGATCGACCGGGCGGCCCGCAAGCGGCTCATCCATCCGAACGCCGCGGCCCGGCAGAAGAGCCGTCTCGCCAAGGCCAGAGCCAAGGCCAAGGCCAGCTAGCGCACGCCAAACGCAACGAACGGGGCGTTCCCTTGAGGGAGCGCCCCGTTTTTCGTTGCTCGCTCACACCGACCTAGAGCGAAGCGAGCTCAGCCCCGCAACGATCGCAATACCACTCCGTCGGGAGGTTCATCGCTCCGCACTCGCCGCACTTGAGCGTGCGCTGATTGATCACACTCGGTCGCGAGCGGGAGAGGGACGGAGGCTCGGGCTCAAGTTCGACCTTCTTGGGGGCCGGTGCCGGCTTGGGTTCCGGTGCCGCGCGCGCCGTGGCGCCGGACGAGGAGGCCTTGGTCCCGCCGTCATCACTCAGGGCCTTGAGGAACGCCAGCTCATCGCCGAAGACCTCGGTCTGCGGCTTCGCTGCGTCGTTGGGCGGCGCGGTCGGCCTGGGGGACGCTGCGGACTTCTTGTCGGACGTCGGGAAGTTACGCAAGCCGAGATCGGATCCGAGCGTGATCCGTCCGGGTGGGCCTTTCGGCGGCGCCGGTTCGTCGACGTCGAGCTCCTCGAGTTCGGCAATCTCGGGCTCGCCATCGTCCTCCGCTGCCGCTTCCTCTTCCTCCTCCTCGTCCTCCTCGATGATTGCCGGCGCGGCAATGCTGCCGAGCACCTCCTCGAGCTCCGAGATTTCCTCCTCGGCCTGCCCAAGGTCCTCGCGAATCCGGATCAGCTGATCCAGAATCCCGGTCTTCTTCTCACTCCACTCGCTGTCACCGAACTCACCAACCGCGTACCGTAACTCGGCCTCAGCCAGCTCTTCGGTGGCCTGCTTCTCTTCCGTCCGGGCATCCGCCTGGCGCGATTGCACCTCCCGGAGCGAGCTTCGCAGGTCGGCCTCGTAGCCCTGCAGTTCCTTGACCACGGCTGCGAGGCGGGTTTCGTAGTCCCCTCGCACCCGCTTCCGGACCGTTTCCGGCGTCCGATCCGCGGCCTTCTCGAGCCGCACCAACCACTGCTCGATTTGCTTGCGCTCATCGAGCAGCTTCTGGATCAGCCCGCCTGAAGCCTCGTCCTTCTTCCTGGCCACAACGCCTCCAACCGCCCGTGAATCCTAAACATACGAAGAGCCGGGGCTCCGCGAAACCGTTGCCCCGGCCCGAACCGGCCCGAGGCCGCGTTACGTGACGGCGCGAAAGACCGTTCGGCCCCCGACCAGCGTCCGGACCACCCGACCGGCAAGCTCCCGCCCCGCAAACGGCGTGTTGCGACTCATGGATCGAAACCGGTTCACGTCAACCGTCCACCGGGCCTGCGGATCGAAGACCATGACGTCCGCGATCTGCCCTGGCGCGAGCGTCCCACCAGGCAGGTGAAAGATGCGGGCGGGGAGCGTGCTCATGCGGCGGACGAGCTCGGGGAGGGTCAGGTGTCCCCCCTCCACCAGAATCGTGACCGCGAGGCCCAACGCCGTCTCCAACCCGACGATCCCCATCGGGGCGTCGTCGAACTCCCGCTCCTTCGCGTCATAGTGATGCGGGGCATGATCCGTCGCGATCACGTCGATCGTCCCGTCACGCAGCCCGAGGCGGATGGCCTCGACATCCTCCGGCTCCCGGAGCGGCGGGTTCATCTTGGCGTTCGTGTTGTAGCCCTCGCACGCCTCGTGGGTCAGGGCGAAGTGATGGGGACACGCCTCGGCCGTTACGGGTGCCCCAGCGTCCTTCGCCCGCCGGATCAGCTCCACCGAGCCGCGCGTGGAC
>JAOUDR010000201.1 GCA_029859185.1 Gemmatimonadota bacterium | reverse complement strand
TCGCCGTTGCCCCGGCGGAACGAAATGAAGGTCACGTAACGCCCGTCCGGCGACCACGTCGGAGCGCCGTTGTAGTCTCCCGAGAACGTGAGGCGGGACAACGGGCCGCGATCGAGCTGCTTGATCCACACGTCGCCACGCGCCGTGCCCTCGATCACCACAGCCGCGTGCCGGCCGTCGGGTGAGAGGGCGAGACCCTCGAACTCCCAGTCGCGCGTCCACGACGGATCCGCCGGCTCGGCGGCCCCGTCGCGTGACACCCAGGACACCGTCTCCGGCGCGTTCGAGCTGATGGTCGTATACGCGAGGGTGCCGCTCGCCGACAAGCTCAGGTCGGTAATGCCCTCGTTGCGCACGTCGATGCCCTCCATCAGCGCGGTCGGCCGATCCGTCATCTCGAGGGACGAGGCGTCGAACTGCACCGCGAGCAGCGTGCGGTCGGGCGTCACATAGATGAGGTGCCCCGTCGGCGAGTAGGTCCCAAACGCCCCCGCCACGGAGACGCGGGAGCTCCCCGACGCGAGGTCGAACACCTGTACCTGGAGCCCCGTCCCCACGAGCGAACCGGCCGCCGAGGTCTGCTGACTTCCCTCCGGGATCGCGGTGACGATGATGCCCTTGCCCCCCGGCAGCACCGTCGGCCACGCATACCGCACGTTGGGCGTGGCCTCGAGCGTCGTGACCAACTCGGCGGCGCCGCCACCGCTGACGGCAACCCGGTACACGGCCGGGTCGGACGGATGCAGGAAGTAGAGATAGTCGTCGGGGCCCCACGAGATCGTGCTGCCGACCCCGGCACTGAGCACGCTGACCGGGGGACCACCAGACAGTGATACGACTTTGATGGTGGTGGCGCCCCCCTCCGTGGTGACGAACGCTACCCGCTCGCCGTCGGGCGCGAACTGCGGCGCCCACGCGCCCTCGGTTCCCGGCAGTTGGCGAGCCGTCAACTCGTGGAAGCGGCGGTGCATGAGCACGTTCGTCGTGCCGGTCGCCCTGCCGCTGCTGCCACTCCCCAGCAATGTGGATCCCAGATTGCCAACTCGTACCGGGCCCGCCCCGGCGGCCAGGCCCACGTACACCAGTTCCGTACCGTTCGGGGCGAGCGCAACCCGCGGCGGATTCGCCTGGCCGCTGAAGAAGAACGGCTGGGTGGAGTCCAGCATGACCCTGAAGCGGGCCACCGGCGCGGGCTGGGCAGGACGAGCGACCAGCCAGGCCGTCACCACGAACAGGATGGCCGCGACGACACTGGCACCAATGCTGAGTGGGTTCCAGAGCGTGCCGGCGCGTGACAGCCCCGCGGCGTCCGTGCTACTGGTCGCCGGGAGGGTGAAACGTGCGTTCCCCAGCGCCTCCGCGAAGTCCGCCGCTGACTTGAACCGGTCGGCCGGGAGCTTGGAGAGGGCCTTCGTGATGGACGCGGCCACGTGTGGCGGCACGCTGTCTCGATGCTGCGTGATCGGCGGCGCCTTTTCCGTGATCACCTTGGCCACGATGGCCTGGGCCGTGCTGCCCGTGTACGGCGGGTCGCCCGCGAGCATCTCGTAGAGCATGGCGCCCAGCGAATACACGTCGCTCCGCGCGTCCAGCTCGCGGTCTCCCATGGCCTGCTCGGGGCTCATGTAGTGCGGGGTCCCGATGCTGAGTCCGGTTTCCGTCAGGCGGTTGCCGCCCGCATGGCTCACCGCCAACGCGATGCCGAAATCGGCCACCAGCGCCTGCCCGTCGTGGATCAGAATGTTTTCGGGCTTGATGTCGCGATGAATGACACCCTGCCGATGGGCGTAGTCCAGGGCGGCCGCAACCGAGCGCGTGATCTCCACCGCCTCATCCACATCCAGCTGCTTCTCGCGGTCGAGCTTGTCGCGCAGCGTGTCCCCCTCGACGTACGGCATGACGTAGTAGAGGAACGTGCCCGCTTCCCCCGAGTCGTGCAGCGGCAGGATGTGCGGGTGCTGGAGGTTGGCGGTGACCTTGATCTCCTGCAGGAACCGTTCGGCGCCGATCACCGCAGCCAGTTCGGGCCGCAGGACCTTCAAGGCGACCTTGCGGTCGTGCTTGATGTCCGTGGCGAGATAGACCATGGCCATCCCGCCCTGGCCGAGTTCCCGCTCGATCACGTAGCGGTCGCCGAGGATGGTCTTGAGTTGGTCGGTCACGTGGGTCATGCGGACTCCAGAGAATCGTGCAGCGGGCAGCGTAGCATCCCGTTCGTCCCGTCATCCCGTCGTGAAACGTGGAACGTGAAGCGAGTGCCGTTCGGCTTACGGCTCACGCCGACGCCACGCACGGCGCCGTGGGGCAGGCGGGTGATCTGTGTCGTTCTGTCGGAAGTTGTGCTGGGGCAACGAGATAAGATCGCCCCAAGCAGCCTCAGGCGCTAGGGCCGGCGGCCGTCCGCCCGGGCCAACCAAACAGCTCAGACCTCACGGCTAACGGCTAACGGCTAACGGCTAACGGCCAACGGCCAACGCCGTCAGCGCCCCACGATCTCGATCCGGTCTTCCTTGTTCGGCACGACGCACAGGAACTCGAACGGCTCGTTGCCGTGCGCGTGATACCAGTGGGGAGCACCGGCGGGGATGAAGACGACGTGTCCGGCCCGGACTTGGATCGTCTCCTCGCCGATCCCGATCGTTGCCTGGCCGCGCAGCACGTACTGCTCGTGCTCCACCGTGTTCGTGTGTGCGGGCATCCCGCCGCCCGGCTGCATGACGAAGCGGCGTAGCGCGAAATTGGGACCCTCGTCCGGCCCGATCAGCACCTGGCGCGTGGTTCCCGTCCCGGCCTGTACGGCCTGGGCAGGTATCTCGTCCACGTGTTTGAGCGACATGGGTGTTACCGCTCCTCTCGTTCGGGTCCCTGGGCCGAGCCCCGGGCGATGATGGGCGACGAACGATGCAAGGTAGCGGATCGCACGGTGGTCGCCATCAGCGTCTGCCCGATCGGGTAGAGGCCATGGGTCATCGGCGACCCGCCCGCCCTTCCGCGAGTATCCGCTCGACCCGCCGCCGCGCCGTGGTCGCTGGCGCCTCGTCGTGCTCACGCGCCTCGGCGAAGATCTCGTCCAACGTGTGCTCGATGCCCCGGACGCGTTCCGTCACCGTTGCCTCGTCACTACCAGCCGACAGCGCGGGCAGTGCCGCGGCGCCACCGGCATTGATGACGTAGTCCGGGGCGTAGAGGATCCCCCGTCCGTGCAATCGGGTTCCGTCAGCCACCTCGGCAAGCTGGTTGTTGGCCGAGCCGGCCACGATGCGGCAGGTGAGCTGCGGAATGGTCGTGGCGTTCAGGGTCGCCCCGACGGCGCAGGGCGCATAGATGTCGCATGGATGAGCATAGGCGGCCTCCGGCGGCACCACACTGGCGCCGAGCTCGGTGGCCAGCTGCGTCGCCCTGGCTTCGTCGATGTCCGTGAGGGCCAGCGTCGCACCCGCCGTGGACAGCTGGCGGGCCAACGGTATGCCGACGTCGCCCACACCCTGGATCAGGACGGTGCGCCCACCGAAATCGTCACCGCCAAACACCTGGCGGAGTGACGCGCGCATGCCCACGAAGACTCCGAGCGCCGTGTAGGGCCCGGGATCGAGCGGCTGGTTGCGCCGATGATCCCATCCGTGGGCGTGCTCGGTTTCGTCGTTGATGGTACGCATGTCGTCCGGCGTGCTCCCGAGGTCCGGTCCGCAGGCGTACGTCCCGCGCAATGAGGCGACGGTGCGTCCGTAACGGTGCAGGAGCTTGCACCGCGTGTCGCCGGTGAGCTTCCGAGGTGCCGCCACGACACTCTTCCCGCCACCGCGTGGAAGGCCAAGCGCCGCCCACTTGTGCGTCATACCCTCGGCGAGCCGCATGGCGTCGCGCAGCCCGTCCGCCTCCGTCGGGTAGGTGTTCATCCGTAGCCCCCCCAGCGCAGGGCCGAGGGTCGTGTCGTGGATGGCGATGAAGATCCACGAGCCCGTGTCGGCGTCGAACGATGTGACGACGAACTCGCCATCCCAGTCCGCGATGAGTTGCTGCACAGAGTCCATTGGTCCTGCCTTCCGCATCCCGCGTTCGCTAGGGACGCCGCGACCTGCGGGCGCTGCTACGGTCCGCCTGGGTCCAACAGTGTCGCGGCGAGCACCTGAACGATAGCGCCCGGGCCGCGTCGTGGCGCGTTCTGGTTCAACTGCACGGCGATCGCCGTCCGGTGCGCTGGGTAGTAACGGACTTCGGTGAGATAGCCCGGGAAGTACCCACTGTGGCCCCACGCCGGCCCCAGCGGTGTGTCCCGGACGATCACGCCCAGTCCGTACCGCACACCCGGACCGAGGGCCGGTGCCGGCACGCCGTCGACGGCCTGCCGCACGACCGCGCTGTCGAACAGCACTCCCTCGTACCAGGCCACGGCCAGACGCGCGAGATCGGCGCCGGTCGAGGCGAATCCGCCGCCGGCCCACTCGAACTGCGGATTGATCGCGAACACACCGTCCACGACCATGGCGTCGTACCCACCGAACGGGTTGCGCGGGCCCGCGTACCCCTGCGCGAGTCCTGCAAGGTCCCGGCGATCCGATGCAATGGTGCCCATGAGTCCCAGCGGCTCGACGACCTGTTGACGGATCGCGTCGTAGGCGGTGGTGCCGAGGATCCGCTCGAGAATCATCGCAAGCACGATGTAGTTCGTGTCGCTGTAGTCCCATCCTGCGCCTGCCGCGAACGGCGGGGTTGCGCCGAACAGATAGCGGATCTCCTCGACCGGCGTGAACGTGCGGCCGGGATCGGCCAGCAGATCGGCGATGAACGTGGGGTTGAACTCGTAGCGCACCAGCCCGCTCGTGTGGCTCATCAGGTGACGGATCGTGACCGCTCGGGCGTTGGGAAGGCTGTCGAACCACGGCTCGGTGCCCAGCCACTCGCTGATCTGGGCGTCGAGATCGAGCCGGCCGTCCGCCACGAGCCTGAGGGCCACCGCGGCGAAGAACATCTTGCCGACCGAGCCCGCGAGCATCCGGTGATCCGGCCGCATCGGTACGTCGAGCACCGTGTCGGACAGTCCGGTGGCCAGCGCCAGCACCTGCCCATCGGGAAGGGCGACGCCAACCGTCGCCCCGATGAACAGTCCGGCGACCTGCAGCGAATCGAGCGTGTGCTGGAGCCGCCCGGCGGGGGAATCCTGGGCCATCCCTGGTCCGGCGAGGCAGGCAACCAGGAGTGACGCGCACGGGAGTCGGATACGCATCCGAAGAGCCTACGTGTATGGCGGGCGCGGGGCCAGACCCCGTCGCGCAATGGCGTCCGCGGGGGTGGCGGGCCCGCCGCGAGACTTTCGCCAAGGGGACCTGACGGTAGTTTCCTCTCCCGTTCCCAGAGGAGCACGCAGCCGCGCCGCCTCCTCGATTGCACCGGACCCGCAGGGAGTCACCGATGCCCATCATCCGTCTCGCCGTGGTCGCCACGGTTCTCTGCCTCGCCGTCGCTCGACCGACGGCTGGCCAGGAGCTTTCGATCCTCGATCAGGGCGTTACGCGGTACATCCTTCAGGAGGTCTCGGGGGACGCCGCCTATGAGCACGTCCGTTTCATGACCCAGTTCCACCGCCCGGGGGGCGGCGCCAACGGTCTGTGGACCGTTGCCCAGTACTACGAGGCCAAGGCCCGCGAGGTGGGGCTCGATGGCGTGCGGCTGATCAAGCAGGCGGACGACAGCCGTCCATGGAACGCGACGTTCGCGGATCTCTGGATCGTGGAGCCCACGCCGGAGCGGCTGGCGAGCACGCTGCAGTCCCCGTTGCACCTGGCGGACTACTCCCGCGCCGCCGACGTGACGGCGCCGCTCGTGGATCTCGGTGCCGCGGACAGCGCGGACTACGCGCGGGTGGACGTCAGTGGGAAGATCGTGCTCACCTACTCGTCGATCGG
>JAOUDR010000200.1 GCA_029859185.1 Gemmatimonadota bacterium | reverse complement strand
TTTGCGGGCCGGCGCGGCAGTCTCTAGGGGTGATGGGCGAAGGTACCAGGCGCGTACCGGAGGAGGGGCGATGCTCGAGACAGCGGAAGTTGGCAACAAGCTCGACAAGGAAACCTACAAGAAGGACGCACCGGAGGTGCGGACCGCGCTGCTCTCGGTGCAGCAGCGGATCGCCACGACCGACCTCGCTCCGGTGATCGTGATCGCGGGGGCCGAAGGGGCGGGGAAGAGCGAGACGGTAGCGTTGCTGCACGAGTGGATGGACGCTCGGGGTCTCGAGACCAACGTGTTGTGGGAGCCGAACGACGAGGAGCGGGAGCGGCCGGAGTACTGGCGGTTCTGGCGCATGCTCCCGGCACGCGGGAAGATCGGGATCTTCTTCGGTTCCTGGTATACACAGCCGGTCGTGCAGTACGCGCTCGGCAAGATCGATGGGGCCGAGTTCGAGCGCTGCATGGGGCGCGTGCGCGGCTTCGAGCGCATGCTGGCCGCCGAGGGTTTCCCGGTCCTCAAGTACTACCTGCACCTCTCGAAGAAGGCCGAGAGGAAGCAACTCAAGACCCTGTTTGCGGATCCGGCGACGCGGTGGCGGGTGCATGAGAACGCCAAGAAGTTCTTCAAGCGGTACGACGACTTCCGCCATGCGGCGGAAGAGCAGCTCCGGCTCACCAGCATGGATTTTGCCCCGTGGACGGTCGTCGAAGCGGTAGATGACGAGTACCGCAACATGACCGTGGCGAAATCCCTGTTGCGCTCACTCGAGGTCGCGGCGGACGATGCCGAGGCCAGGGCCAAGGCCGGGCGTCCCAAGATCTCGTCGGCATCGCCCCGGCCGAAGCGGCGGAATGTGTTGCGCACGCTGAAGATGGATCGGACGCTCTCCGGAAAGCAGTACGACAAACGACTCGTCACCGCGCAGGCAGATCTCGGGAGGCTCACCCGCGACCTCGCCGCAGCGGGGCGTTCGCTGCTCGCGCTGTTCGAGGGACCGGATGCGGCCGGCAAGGGGGGAGCGATCCGCCGGCTCACGGCGGCAATGAGCCCCTACCTGTATCGCGTGATCGGCATCGCGGCACCCACGGATGAGGAGCGTGCACATCCGTATCTTTGGCGGTTCTGGCGGCACCTCCCGCGGCGCGGTAGAGTGACGATCTACGATCGCAGCTGGTACGGACGGGTCCTGGTCGAGCGGCTGGAGGGATTCGCCAAAGCCGAAGAGTGGCAGCGGGCGTACACCGAGATCAACGACTTCGAAGAGCAAATGGCGGAGGGTGGCATCATCCTGATGAAGTTCTGGATCGCCATCACGGCCGAGGAACAGCTGCAGCGATTCAAGGAGCGACAGCATACGCCGTTCAAGCAGTACAAGATCACCGAGGAAGACTGGCGGAATCGCAAGAAGTGGGATGGGTACGAGGCGGCGGCGTGCGATATGATTGAGCGTACCAGTACCTCAGCGGCGCCGTGGACGCTGGTAGAGGGGAACAACAAGCGGTGGGCGCGCGTCAAGGTGGCGGAGAGCGTGCGGGACCGGCTGGCGGCGGAACTGGCGTCCTGAAGACGTCGCCCGCCACCGCCCTGGGGCGGACGCTCCGCGGCGGCCGCTCGCTCTGTGGAGCACGGGTCCTCGAGGCGTGGTTCCGCAGTGCGCCCCAGTTCCCGGGCTGCGCGTGGACCCTATGGCTGTTCGCCGACATGCAGTTTCGTGCGCCGATTCGCGCGAGCGACGTCGAGCGGCCCGACGCCTAACCTGTGAGGATCCCGTGACTGCCCCGCGCATTCGGTACCTGATCCCGGCATTACTCCTGCTTCCGTTGGGAGCGTGTGTCACGTCGGTAAACCCGATCTACACGGACGACACCCTCCTCGAGGAGCCCGCGCTCGTCGGCACCTGGGCCGGGAGCTCGGGTGACGTCCTGAAAATCCTGCCGGGAGAGGACGGGAGCTACGCGGCCGCCATGATCGATCAAGACGGCAGGGCGAGCGCGTGGATCGCGCGAATAACCCGTATCGGCCGGCTGCGCTGGGTCGACGCGGAGCCCGAACCGATTCCGGCCGCGTGGTCCGACGACTACCGGGGCGCCTTCCTGCCGCTGCACCAGATCTGGATTCTCCATCGGGCGGACTCGCTGCTGCTGCTCGGGAGCCTGAACGCGGACTCCCTCGAAGCGCTGCTGGCCCGGGATCCCGCGTCCGGTGGCAGTCTCAAGCTCGGTTCGGAGGCGGGCAACCTCGTTCTTACCGGCAGCACGGCGGAGCTCCGGGAGTTGCTCGCCTTCGTAGCGGACCGTCCCGGCTTCATCGAGGAAGGCGACGAACCGATGCGGCGCGTGCGCTGATGGCCGCAGGCGAGCGCCGCGGCCGGATCTACGCCGCGGTGCGCCGGATCCCTGCCGGGCGCGTCGCCACGTACGGCCAGATTGCGGCACTGGCGGGACTGCGGGGCCAGGCTCGGCTCGTCGGGTACGCCCTCGCCGCGCTGGACATCGACACCGATGTACCGTGGCACCGGGTCGTCAATGCCCGCGGCGCGATCAGCCTTCCCGCGCACGATCATGGCGCGCTCATGCAGCGCGCGCGCCTCGAGGCGGAGGGCATCGAGTTCCGTGACGGGCGGATCCCTCTCGCGAAGTGGCGATGGGGCGGCCACTGACGCACCGCGGAAGGGGCTCCGAGCTACCGCGGGTTGCCTGGTGACGCTGGCCGCGTACTATTCACCGGCCGCTGTGGCCGACAGCAGCGGTGACAGCCGGACATCCATCATGAAGAGACAACGACCATGACAGCGCACCGAATCACTCCCCTTCTCGTCGTCCTCGCGATGCTCTGCGCCGCAGGACCAGCCGAGGCACAGTTCGCCCGGCGGTATGCCGGGATATCGGGCGGGGCCACGTACAGCAACCTCACGAACTACAACGTGGCCAACAGTGACTGGCGGTGGGGCGGCACGGCCGGCCTCGTGATCGGCACGGTCACGTTCGACTACAGTTTCGTCGAGTTGGCGCCCAGCTGGACGCAGCAAGGTGGGAGCGACCTGCGCATCGACTACGTCGACATCCCTCTCCTGATCGGGGGATTGATACCGGTCGGCGACCGGGACAACGTCTTCCGGATGTACGGCGGGATTGCGCTGGGTCTCAAGGTCGCCTGCAACCTCGACACGATCTGCGACGCCGCGAAGGGCTCAGTCTGGTCCCTGCCGGTCGGCGTGTCGTTTGCCAAGATGATCGGGTCCGGTCGGTTCATCGGCGTCGATGGTCGCTACGCCATCGGCCTGTCCGACGCGATCGACGTGCTGCGTGTCACGAGCCGCTCCTGGCAATTCCGGGCGCTGTTCGGGTTCCGGCTTGGCGCTCGCTGACGTGTCACACAGCCTGGGCGTCTCGGCATGAGGCCGGACGTGGTGACGATCGTCGCGCACCTGGATGCAACACTGAGCTTTTGACCCGCCGCCGGAAGATCAGCGCCGTCCTCTGGCTTTGCGTGGCGCTCGCATGCCAGCGCGCCACGACCGATGACGACCGCGACTTCCAGGGCACCGTGCAGCTCGGCGATACCGCACGGACCTACCTGCTGCACGTTCCTGATGCTATCTCGACGAACGCCGCCGCACCGCTCCTGCTCGCGTTTCACGGCACCGGCGAATCCGGTCGGGCCATGCAGCGACACGTCGGACTGGACTCGCTCGCGGATGCGCGCGGGCTGCTCGTCGCGTACCCGGACGCGGCGGTCGGCAACTGGGCCGAGGGATGCGCCTGCAGTCGCGCCGATCTCCTGGGTGTCAACGACACCGGATTCGTTCGGGCGCTCGTCGCCGAGGTGGCACATCGGCACGCGGTGGACCGTGGGCGCGTCTACGCCGTGGGATTCTCACAGGGCGGGCTGTTCGTCCAGCGGCTTGCGTGCCAGATGGCGGATCTGGTGACGGCCGTAGCCAGCGTTGCCGCGCCGATGTCGGCCCCGGTCGCGGAACGGTGCCGACCCGTGGCGCCGGTCGGGGTCCTGGTCATGCACGGCACGCTGGACGACGCGTTTCCCTACGAGGGGGAACGACGGCGCGAACGCAGCGTCCTCGGCGCTCGGGAGACGACCGACCTGTGGCGCCTGCTGAACGGGTGTGCACGGGACGCCAGCGGAAGCGAGCTGCCGGACCGCGCCGCCGATGGGACCCGGGTACTCGAGGAGCAGTGGATGGGATGTCGAGGAGGAGTCGAGGTGGTGCTCTACTCCGTGGCCGGTGGCCGCCATGCCTGGTCGCCATCCGCCGACGTGAGGACGGATGCGCTGGTCGTGGATTTCCTGCTTCGGCAGCGGCGGGTCGTGGGCGACGCACGCTGAGGACGCCGCCTTCACATCGAGCGCAACCGACCCGTCTGACGCTGTTGCAGAATGGCACCACAGGTGACACGGAGGACGGGCGGGTGGCGCTAGTTCTCCGCATTGGTAAGCTTCGGAGAGCGAATCCTCTATTGCCGAGGTCAACCATGTTCGAGTTTCTGGCCCACATCGTGGTGACGGCGTTCCTGCTGTTCGTCGTTGGCAAGATCGTCAGCGGTATCGAGGTCCGAGATGCGGGCGCCGCGCTGTGGGGAGCACTGGTGCTGGGGATTGCGAACGGCGTCGTCCGACCGATACTGGTATTTCTCACGCTCCCGCTCACGATCATCACGCTGGGGCTGTTCCTGCTCGTCGTGAATGCGGTGATGCTGATGATTGCCGCGTCGTTCGTCAGCGGGTTCAAGGTCCGCGGCTTTGGATCGGCGCTTGCCGGCAGCATTCTGCTCAGCCTGCTAAATCTGGCCGTTACCGCGGTGTTCTGACGTCGGCGTGCCGTTAGCCGTTGGCCGTTGGCCGTTAGCCGTTAGCCGTTGGCCGTTGGCCGTTAGCCGTTAGCCGTCAGGGGTCTCGGCGCGGCGAACATCGCGTCAACTCCCCTCATGGGTTCCGCCCCCGCTCAGGCGGCGGACGATCTCCTCGCCTGTGAGGCCGCTTCCCGTGATCCGGACGTGCTTGGCGCGTGCGGTGGTGCCGCCGGCGATCTCGATGTCGCGACGAGGCACGTGGAGCTGCGCGGCGAGGAACCGGATCAGCTCGTCGTTCGCGGCGCCATCGACCGGCGGGGCCTTGAGTCGGATCTTCAACGCCTGGCCGTGCATTCCCACGACCTCCGTGCGAGCGGCACGAGGCTGTACGTGGACGGCAATGACGACGGGCAGGCGGGCGGGCCGGCGGTCGAGTCGTGCCATACGTCCTCCGTCCTCCCGGTCCCTACTGCGCGTACTCGGCTGCGATCTGTGCGAGTCGAGCCTCGAGTTCCGACTGCGGGTGCCAGACGCCGCGGATCATCACGCCAGCGCGCCGCGTGGTGTTCCGGATGTCCAGCAGCGGGTTGGCGTCGAGCAGGATCAGGTCGGCCTGCTTTCCCACGGCGATCGTCCCGGCGCGATCCGCCGTGCCGAGGTAGGTCGCGATGTTGCGCGTGCCCGTCACGAGGGCGTCGTATGGCGTGAGGCCGGCCGCGACGAGCGCCTCGAGCTCGCGGTGGACGGAGAAGCCGGGCACGTTCCAGACCTGAGGAGCGTCCGATCCGAGTAGCAGGCCCGCGCCGGCGTCATGCAGGGCCTTGATGAGCGTCCGTCGCACCGCAATCCATTGGTCCATGACAGGCTGCGGTTGCTGCGTCGCCGCCTCCGTCTTCCACTGGCGCCACTGGTCACGCGTGCGCGGCGGCATGTACCGCACCTCCGGCCGCCGCAGCATGGCGTCCGCCGTCTCGGCCGTGGCGTAGCTCTCCATCAGGATCTGCGTGGGGACGTTCCACACGCCCGCATCCTCGGTGCGTCGGGCCAGCGCCGGGATACCGCTCTCCTCCACATCGTCGGTGAACGCGACGCCGAACCACCCG
>JAOUDR010000199.1 GCA_029859185.1 Gemmatimonadota bacterium | reverse complement strand
GCCATCGCGGCGACGCTGCGGGCCTTCTGGCAAATCAACGTCCCCGCGGGGGCGTTGCTGCTTCCCTATCTCGGCTGGGTGTCGTTCGCCACCGCGCTCAACGCGGGGTTCTGGTTCCTCAATCGCGCCGGCTGATTCCGGCTTCCCGACGCACGGGGTGGGGCTGGTCTAGAACTCGGGAGGATTCGGCGTCAGAACCGAGTTGGCGATGTAGCCCGTGAAGTCGCCATCCGCGTAGACCTCCCACCATCCCTGGCTCATCGCCCGCACCTCCACGGCGCTTCCCGGCGGCAGCACGCGCACGATGGGCGACTCGACCGAGCGTCCACTGCGGACGTTGGCCCACTCCACCGTCCACCGCACGACGAGGTTCACCGGGTTGGAGCGCGGGGCGGGCCGAACCGGTGAGACCGTGGGGCGCAACGGAGGCGCGGTGGTGTCCGCCACGGCATTGCCCGGGATGGCCGCCACAATCGGCCGTGCCTCGGGCTCCTGCGGGGTCTCCAGAGCTACCTGCGAGTCGAGCACCGCCGGCGCGGGTTCGAGCGCCGGCGTCGGCGCCGCGACCGGCGCCGGTCGGCGCAGCGCATCCCGCGCGGCGGCGACCATGCCGGATCGCCAGAGGCCGATCACCGCCGCGATGGTGACGACCAGCGCGCCCACGCTGAAGGCGATGCGCCGCGCCAGCCGGGCGGCCTGCACCCGATGCCCGCAGTACGGGCAGAGCGCCGCGTCACGCGCGATGTGCTTTCCGCATCGCCCGCACGCCTGCAGGGAGCCCCAGTCGTGGGTCTCGAGGGGATTCTGGATCAGGACGCGATGACACTTGGGGCAGGATGACGCGATATCCAGCACATGCTGGCCACAGCCGGGGCAGCGGATCATCACCATGATCCGCGAATCTAATGGTTTCGCTCGTCTCCGGCGTCGGTGTCGGCCCGCTGTGCCGCGATGAAGGCCTCGTGTTCGGCCGGCACGAACATGTTGTCGGCAATGGCGGCCACTTCCTCCGCCGCCCGCCAGGCGAGCTCCAGTTCGATCAACTCGCCCGCCAGAGCCCGGCGTTCTTGCTCCTCGTGCAGTGCCATCTCGAGTGCGAGACGGGTGGGGGTGGGCAACTTCTGCAGCTGTCCGGTCTTGGCCTTGCGATCCGGGTCGTGGATGGGCAGCGTGGTGGCGACCGACGCCACGTAGGCCTCTGGGTCGCCTGCGTTCTCGATGGCGGCGACCGCATCCCGCACGGCGCGTTGGCTGCCAGCCATGCGGTTCATCGCGGGCAGCAGGACCGCCGCGGCGTGCTCGGCTTCCGCTCCATGGAACCACTCACGCTTCTTGTGCTTGAAGGTGGCGGCCCATCCCCCGTCCGGGTCCCGGTACAGCGTGGCCGACCGGAGGTGATGGTGCCGGATCTTCAGCACGCGGCCGTCCTTGGTTCGCAAGCGGGCCCGGACGGGGAGATTCATCCCCGCGTTCCAGAGGCCCCACAGGCCGCCCGTCGAGATCCCCACCACCGACGCCCCGATCGTCAGTCCAGCGAACGCCGCGATGCCCGCGCCGGTCAGCAGGATGGTGCGGCGCCGTCGCCGGCCAAACTGGTCGCCATAGCGCCACGCGGCGAACTCCGGTCGAAGCGGCTCACCGATTCGTACCAGCTCGAGCCCCTCCCGGAGACGCGCCAGGCCGATCTGGTCGGTGGACATGCGCACGCGCGTGCTCCGGAACAGGCGCTCACACGCCTCGAACGCCTCCCACCGTTCCTCCAGCGGCGACAGGTTCCAGCGCTCGCACTTGCGGCAGATGACCCAGAGCCGTCCCTTCGCCGGATCGAACGCCAGGCGCCGCCCGACCGGGAAGGTCTCGAGGACGTCGTTCTGACCGAGCGAGCCGTTGCAGAAGAGGCAGGTGGAGTACATGGGACCGCATGTGATGTACAGCGCGGGCAGACTTGAGTGAAGGGCAGGGTGGCAGGGTCGGCAGGAGTGGCAGAGAGCGCAGCGGCGGCAAGGGGGGATGGCCGGGGCAGGTAGATTGGGGTCCGCATGACCACTTCCCAGTCGCGAGCAGTTGCCTCCGGGCACGTTGCGCTCGCGTTCGTCCAGGTCGCGTTCGGCCTGCTGCCGATCTTCGCGACGTTGGTCTTCCGGCCGGGGGGGATTTCCCCACTGGGACTGGGGGCGTGGCGGGTCGCCGGGGGGGCGCTCGTGCTTGGCGCGCTCGCCGCCGGCGTTTACGGGCGGGGCGCGATCCCGGCGCGCGCGGACCTCCTGCGGTTCGTCGTGTGCGCGTGGCTCGGGGTCGCGCTGAACCAGGGGCTGTTTCTCGTGGGGCTCTCGCGTTCGACGCCGGTGAACGCGGCGCTCGTGATGGCGCTGATTCCCGTGTTCACCTTCGTGATCGCCGCGGCGCTGCGTCAGGAGGCGTTCAGCGGCCTCCGCCTGCTCGGTGTGCTCATCGCGCTGATGGGGCTGCTCCCGCTCCTCTTCACCGACGGGCTCCACTCGCTCGGCCGGTACGGCGTCGGCAACCTGTTCATGGTCGCGAACGCGCTCTCCTACTCGTTCTACCTCGTGCTCACCAAGCCGCTGACCCGGCGGTACCCGCCGATCGTGATCATCGCGTGGTCCTACGTGTTCTCCTTAGTGGCGCTGCCGGTGTTCGTCCCGGGGCAGCGGCTGGTGCCGGGCACCATGCCCGCGTGGTGGGGGATCGCGTACATCGTCGCGTTCCCCACGATCATCGCCTACCTGTTGAACGTGTTCGCGCTCGGGCGGGTGCGGGCCTCAACGACGGCCGTCTACATCTACGCTCAGCCGCTCGTCACGGGGACGGCCGCCTGGTTCCTCTTCGGCGAGCAGCCGACACACGCCATGGCGCTTGCGGCCGGCGCGTTGTTCATCGGCATCTGGCTGGTGGCCCGCCGGCCACCGCCCCCCGACGTCGCCGCCATCCGCTAGACCGGCCATCCCTGCCGCCCTGCCACCCCTCCCACTCCTCCCACTCCTCCCGTTCCCCCTACGTCGCCCGCCCGTGTCCCGCGACGTGCTCCCCAATCAGGATCTTGCTGATTTCTTCGCGCTGGATCTGGTTGGTGCCTTCGTAGATCTGGGTGATCTTGGCGTCCCGCATGTACTTCTCGATCGGGTAGTCCCGCATGTAGCCGTAGCCGCCGAAGACCTGTACCGCGTCGGTCGTCACCTCCATGGCCATGTCACCGGCGAAGCACTTGGACATGGCCGAGTAGATCGTGGGTCGTACCTTCGGATTCGAGTCCACGTAGCGGGCCGTAGCGTACACGAGCGCGCGCGCGGCTTCGACCTTCATCGCCATGTCGGCGAGCAGGAACCTGAGGCCCTGGAACGAGGACACGGGCGCGCCGAACTGACGCCGGGTGATGGCGTAGTCCACGGCGAGATCCAGCGCTCCATGCGCAATGCCGACGGCCTGGGCCGCCACCCCGGGGCGGGAGGCATCGAACGTCCGCATGGCCACGATGAAGCCGGTGCCTTCCTTCCCGACGAGGTTCTCGACGGGAACGCGGCAGTCCTCGAAGATCAACTCGCGCGTGGCCGAGGCGCGGATTCCCATCTTGTCTTCCTTCTTCCCGAACGAGAAGCCCGGCGTGTCCTTCTCCACGATCAGCACACTCGACCCCCGGGGCCCTTTGGCCGGGTTCGTCATGACGACGACCGTGTAGATCTCCGCCTCCCCGCCGCCGGTGATCCAGAGCTTCGTGCCGTTGAGGACGTAGTGGTCGCCGTCGCGCACGGCGGTGGTGCGGATCCCGCCGGCGTCGGACCCGGCCTGAGGCTCGGTGAGCGCAAACGCGGCGAGGCGTGCGCCGGATGCCACCGCGGGGAGGAACCGCTGCTTCTGCGCCTCGGACCCCGAGAGGATGATCGGCAGCGCCCCCAACGCGCTCCCGGCAAACGCCAGCGCGATGCCGCCGCAGGCCTTGGACAGCTCCTCGGTGACCAGCACCATGTTCATGGTACGCGCGTCCCCCGCGATCCCGCCGTAGGCGTCATCCACGAAGACCCCGAACAGGTCGGCCTCCGCCATCTTCCGGACGATCGGCCACGGGAACTCGGCGGTGCGGTCGTACTCCGCCGCCACCGGACGGATCTCCTTGTCGGCGATGCTGCGCGCGAGGTCCCGAATGGCGCACTGCTCCTCGGTCAGACCATAGTCCAGCACGGGGCTACCTCCTTGGGGGCACGGAGCGCGGCAAGCGCCGGCCGCGGCGGACGCGCTTCAGCGGGTGGCTGGGGTTTCGGGGAAGAAATACGGCTCCTGCACCCAGGTCTGCCCGTCTTGAAACACGAGGCGTACGCGGTCGTCCGGGTGGCGGTCGTCGAACGAGCGCACCTCCACGGTCCCTCGGAGTGACCCCGGCTCTGCCACTGACGAGAGTCGCGCCACGAGGAGGCGTGGATCCAGGTTCACGTCCCGCATGGCGACGTCCGCCGTGCCGCTCTCGGCGCCTGGCCCAGCCCGGAAATCCCCCTCGGGGTAGAGTCCCTCGTACGTGTCCGCCACCTGCTGGATCTCCCGGGCCGCACGCGCCGGGTCAGCGGCCCGGAAGGTGACGGAACCGTTGAGGCGACAATACACGCCGTCAATGGGAATCGTGCTGCCGTCGGTGTAGGGCTGCTTGCGTCCCTTGGCGAAGTCCGGGCGGGCCCAGTCGACGCGCACGCCCCCACCCTCGCCGACGCGGATGCGGACCAAATGGGGTGAGTCCTCCGTGTGCACCGAGAACTCGCCACCCGTGATCTGCGCATGCAGCGCCACGGGGATCTCAGCCAGCATCCGCACGAGCTCCGCCACGATCGTCGGCAGAGTGGGGGCCGCCGTGGGTTGGATGTGGCGCACCACGATTGCACCGAGGGGCGGGTCGAATTCCAGCCACTCCCCCGGGAGCGTAGCGAGCCGACCGACGACCTCGTCAGGCAACGATCCGACGGTCACGCGGCCGTGACAGCCTTCCTCGTAGAACATGCGGCGTCCTCTCACTTGGTGCAGATGGGCATGAGCCTCCCGCCGGCCGAATGGCGTGGGCCCCCGGCAAATAGACGTCTGCGCATGAAGAAAGTGAAGAATGGTCCTGAAGAAACGATGAACCGCCGTCACGGGCGGGTAGCGACGGCGTTGGCCCCGGGGAGGTGGGGCGAGGGTGCTACTTCGGCGGTTCCTGGGTGCGGTCCGACGGACGTCGGGGGCCGAGCCGGCGCTCACCCGAGCGGCGCGAGTCGGCAGGTTGCCGACGGTCCGGCGTGACGCGGCGATCCACACTCACGCCCTTGGGCAGGGACGCAGACACCGATATGCGCCGGTCCGCGCCCGCGCGGCGCTCGATGCCACGCCGGTCCACGAGGATGCCGGACGGGAACCAGAACTTCCGACGGGCCGTCCAGCGCCGATCCTCGGCGTGATCCATGAGGCTCATTCCCTCGTGCAATTGGAGTGGTTCAAACTGCCTCTGTCACGCAACATGCGAAACTGATGCCAGAAGCGCCAGGGCAGCTTCATGAAGGCTTCTGATGAGGTTCACGGCGCATTCAACCGCCCCGCATGATCATTCACCCATCACCGCCCACGGCTCAGGGAGG
Organism: Gemmatimonadota bacterium; assembly: GCA_029859185.1. Classification (GTDB taxonomy): domain Bacteria; phylum Gemmatimonadota; class Gemmatimonadetes; order Gemmatimonadales; family GWC2-71-9; genus JAOTWJ01. The sequence goes on along the minus strand of JAOUDR010000199.1, from coordinate 335 downwards.
CACCCATGGCAGTCGAACACGCGCCGGACGGTACGGCCCCGTATGAGGATCACGACTGTGGGCACCTGCCGTGCCCGCCGTGGATCGAGGACGACGAGCTGGAGGCCCGCACTGTCGCGGCGGAGCCGCAGGACGAGCCCGAGCTCGATCCGCCCCACCACGTCCACGATCTCTGGGCCGTCCTCGGACTCGGGGAGGAGTAGGAAGCGGGGGCGGCTAGCCCGTCTCGAACCAGCCTACCTCGCCGCGGTAGCCGCATCCCGGGCACTCGAGGTGTGTTGGCTCGCCCGTGAGCCGGATTCGGTGTCCGGAGGCGGGGCATACGGCGTAGTCCC
>JAOUDR010000198.1 GCA_029859185.1 Gemmatimonadota bacterium | reverse complement strand
GCCAGCACGGTCTTCACCATCGTCTGCCCCGTCTTGAAGTCCTTGCCGGAGATGGCCACGCCCTTGGCCCGTGCCAGCTCCTGCAGGGCGAGCGTGTCCACCGCGAGGTTGGGCGCACCGTTCGCGAACGGCACCCCTTCCATGAGCGCGGCCCAGGCGTAGAGCATCGAAGGGGCGATGGTGGGATCGTCGGCGTCCATCGCCTGTTCGAAGGCGGCGAGGTTCTCGTGGGTCGGCCCCGGCTTGATGAAGATCTCGGTCGACGCACACCAGACGATCACCAACCGACTGCACCCCTGCTGCTGCTTGAAGTGCCTGATGTCGGCCCTGAGCTGTTCGGCCAGATCCCGCTTGCCCTTGCCCTGCTTGATGTTCGTGCCCTGGAGCCGCTTCACGTACTGCTGGTTGAAGACCGCCGGCATGGGCTTGATCGTCTTGAGAAAGTCGGCGATCGGCTCGATGTCTCGTTCCTCGAGGACCCCGGCGACCTTGGCCGAGGTATAGGCGTCATCGGGGATGGGATCCCACGCCCCAAACACCAGGTCGTCGAGCCGCGCGAGCGGCACGAACTCCCGGATCTTGGGCGCACGCTCGTCGGTCCGCTTGCCGAGTCGGATGGTCCCGAGCTCCGCGAGGGACCCAATGGGTGTCTTGCCCCGGCGACGTACGTTCTCGACGCCGGCGATATACGTAGTGGCGACCGCGCCCAGGCCAACGAGAAGCACACCGAGCTTCCCTTCCGCCGGCGCAACCGTCCGAGATCCCTTCGCCATCACTGCAGGTTCCTTTCTTTGGTGAACTCCGCCATGTCCGGCGTGAGCTGCCGGGCCTGGGTCTTGCGTGCCGTGCGCGGCCCGTCGGCCGGCGGCGCCTCGGCAACCCGGGTGATCGCGCGCACGTGCGCAATGCGTTGGGCGACCGTGATTGTCGAAAGCAGGGCGAGCACCCCGACGATTCCGAACAGGACGAGACCGTCCGGACCGGCACCAACGAAGAGGCTCGGAACTCCGAGGCCCAGGATACGTTCCGCCCGTTGGGCGATGCCTACCTTGCAATCGAGGGAAAGACCCTCGGCGCGGGCGCGGGCGTATGACACGATGAGCGTCGCACTCAGTGCGACCAGTGCCGCCGCCAATCCCCACGTGGCGAGGTATGTCGGCACCCCGCCGCGCACGAAGTAGATCGCGATGCCGCCGAAGAGCGCGGCGTCCCCGACGCGATCGAGCGTCGAATCATAGAACGCACCGAACGGCGTCACCCGGGCTCCACCTCGGGCCACCCGTCCATCGAGCATGTCGCCAAGGCCACTGAGCAGGAGTAGGGCACCACCGAGCCGGACCCTGCCGAGTCCGAACGCCACCCCGGCGCCGAGCACCACCATGGTGCTGATGGTGGTGATCACATTGGGCGAGACCTTGGCCCGTATGAGCGCGGCGACGATCGGCTCGATGAGCCGCTCGACGAGGTTACGGATCGGGCGCGGGATGATGCTCATGCACGTTCCTGCGATAAACGTGTAAAGGTAAACAGGACAATCAGCTACGGCAATTCCGGCGGGTAGAGCAGGAAGCGCAGTCGGGCTGTTCGGAACGCTTCTGCCTGGGCCGTCCAGCGTGCCAGCAGCGGTGCGGGATCCGCACCTTCCTCGATCGAGCGGCGGAGTACGTCGGTGCCGGCCAGCTGGTCGAGCCGCCGGGCGGTGATGCGCAGCGAATCACCGTGCTCAGCCCGGACGGCCACCAGCAGCCGAAACGCCAGCGCGACCGGGTCGTATCGTTCCCGATCCAGCAGCTCGAGGCGGATCGCCGGGAGGGCGGCCCCCGGGTACTTGGCATCCGTGGGATTCGCCGGGACGATCACCGTATCCCGGAGTGCAACCCCAATCACGTCCCCCACCCGCCGCACGACGGCCCGGGGGTCGAGCCAGGGCGCCCCGATCACCTGGAAGGCGATGGGCGTCCCGCGGCCAACGGACAGGTTCGTCGCCTCGAAGAGCACCAGACCCGGGTAGTGCGTGGCACTTTCCAGTGACGGCATGTTCGGGGAGGGCCGGACCCACGGCAGCCCCGTGGCGTCGAACCACGTGGGACGTCGCCACCCGGCCGCGGGGACGACCGTCAGCGAGCCGCCGAGGCCCAGGACGAAGCGACCGAAGCCGACAAGCTCTCCCAGCGTCATGCCGTGCCGTAGCGGCACCGGCAGCATGCCGACGGTCGACCGGAAGGCCGTGTCGAGAACGGGCCCCTGGACCGCGACACCGCCGATGGGGTTCGGTCGGTCGAGCACGATCAGGGGCACGCCCTGCGTCGCCGCCGCTTCCAGGGCGCGGAGCGCCGTGGACACGTACGTGTACGGGCGTCCCCCGATGTCCTGGAGATCGACCAGCACGACATCGACGGCGGCCAGCATCTCTGGCGTCGGGCCGCGAACATCGCCTGCGCGATACAGGCTGTAGATGGGGATGCCGGTAGCGGAATCTCGCCCGTTTCCGATATTCTCCTGGTCGAGTTGGCCGCGGAATCCGTGTTCGGGACTGAAGATCGCGGTCAGGCGGACCCCTGCACCCAGTAACCGGGTAACGTCGTCCACACCGTGGGCGTCCACCCCGGTCTGGTTCGTGAGCAGGCCGACGCGGCGGTTGCGCACGAGATGCAGCGAGTCATCGATGAGAACGTCGATGCCGGGTCGCACGGACTCCTGCGCACCCGCCATGCAGCTTGACAGGGTCAACCCCAGCAGGATCGGAGAACACCAACCGTGCGTGTGCATGTCCTCGTTTCGTCGCTCGCGTTCGCCATCGCCTGTGCCCGGCCCCAACCGGCACCACCCATCCCGGATCCGGTGGCGGTGATCCCGGAGGACGTGCCGGTCACCCGGGTGGCGTCAAAGGTAACGGCGGACTCGCTGTTGGCGACGCTTACCGTGCGACAGCAGGTAGGCCAGCTGGTCTTCCCATGGCTGCTTGGTGACTACGCGGCGCTGGATGGCGAGACGTTGGCGGCCACGTTGGCGGCAATCGACTCCCTCGAGATCGGCGGGATCATCATCTCGATCGGCTCGCCGCTCGACGTCGCGGCCAAGCTCAACGCCTTGCAACGACGCTCCCGCCTCCCCCTGCTCATTGCGGCGGATCTCGAGAACGGCACGGGCATGCGGCTGCAGGGGGGTACGGCATTCCCACCCCTCATGGGCATCGGCGCGACCGGCGGGGACGAGGATGCCTACGAGCTGGGGCGGGTCACGGCGTTGGAGGCCAGAGCGGTCGGCATCCACCTCACATTCTCGCCGGTGGCGGACGTCAACAACAACCCGTTGAACCCGATCATCAACACACGGTCATTTGGCGAAGATCCGCAGGCCGTCGCGCGGCTCGTGACCGCGTACATCCGGGGCGCGCGGGAGCACGGACTCTTCACGACCGCCAAGCACTTTCCCGGGCACGGGGACACGGGAACCGACTCGCACATCGCGGTCCCGGTGGCGCCGGGCTGCTGGGATCGCCTCGACACCCTGGAGTTGGTCCCGTTCCGCGCGGCCATCGCCGCCGGCGTTACGGCGGTGATGACGGCACACGTGGCCCTGCCGTGTCTCGATCCGGACGATCCGGTGCCGGCCACGCTGTCGCGGGCTGCCACGGCGGGTCTGCTGCGGGACTCGCTGGGCTTCGAGGGACTCGTGGTGACCGACGCCCTGGTCATGGGCGCCATCGTGGAGCGTTTCGGCGCCGGCGAGAGCGCCGTGCGGGCATTCCTGGCAGGCTCCGATCTGCTGCTCATGCCGGCCGACCTCCACGCGGCCGTGGACGCGATGGTGACGGCGGTGGAAAGCGGGCGCATCGCCCGGGAACACCTCGCCCGTTCCGTCCGGCGAGTCCTGCAGCTCAAACTCGATGCCAACGTGTTCGAGCATCGGTTGGTCTCGCTCGACGCGATTCCCCAGGTGGTGGGACAGCGCGCCTTCCAGGCCTCGGCCGACTTGGCCGCGCGCCGGGCCCTGACCCTGGTCACGCCCGGACCGGTGCAGGCGTTCCGCCGCCAGCGCGGGCGGACGGCCGTGATCACCTATGCAGAGGAGACGAACCTCTCACTGGGAAACGAGCTGCTGCGGCGGCTGCGGGTGCAGGGCGAGACCGTGACGACGTTCCGGCTGTACCCCGCTTCCGGTACGGCGTCGTATGACTCCGCCCGCGTCGTCGCGCGCGGCGCAGCCCGGGTCGTGTTCGCCCCGAGCGTGCGGCCGATCGCGTGGCGCGGGCACGTTGCCCTGCCGGACTCCCTGGCGGCGCTCATCACCGCGGTGGCGCAGGCGCAGCCTACGATGCTCGTCTCGTTCGGCAGCCCGTACCTGCTGAATCAACTGCCTGATTTCCGCGGCGGCTATCTCATCGCGTGGAACGGCACCATCGCGACCGAGCGAGCGGCAGCGGATGCCCTGACCGGCGCGGGGGCGATTACCGGGACGCTCCCGATCACGCTCGACCCGGCGCACCCGCGCGGCACCGGGGTCCGGGTGGAACGCGATCCCACCCAGTGAACCCCGGCCCGTCGTTGACACCCTCCCCGGACCTTCCTATCATCCAGCCGGGAGGTTTCACATGACGACGACACAACAGCCGCAGTTTGCGCTTGTCTTGCAACTCTCCGATGAGGCCGCGGAGCAGGTCCGCGGGTTCCTGCGCCAGGAGGACGTTCCCGCCGAGACGGGTGGTCTGCGGGTCTCCGTCCTGCCGGGCGGGTGCTCGGGGTTCAAGTACGGTCTGAACATCGAAGACGCGCCCGCGGAAGACGACCTGGTACTGGACGTCCAGGGAATCCGCGTGTTCGTGGACGCGTTCAGCGCCCAGTACCTGAACGGCGTCACCATCGGTTACCACTCTTCCATGCAGGGATCCGGCTTCACGTTCGAGAACCCCAGCTCGACTGGTGGGTGTGGCTGCGGCAGCTCGTTCACGGTCTGATCCTCATTCGCAGCTCCTTGATTGGTCGGAGGGCCCCCGCGTGACGTGGGCCCTCTCTCCTTTTCCCCCACCCGCCCCATGACCCCGCTCGATCTGGCCGTCATGGCCGTGTACTTCGCCGTGGTCATCGGCATCGGGTCGTGGTTTGCGCGCCGCCAGACGGACGCCACGGACTATTTCCTCGGCCATCGGTCCCTGCCGTGGCCGGCGGTGATGCTCTCGATCGTGGCCACGGAAACGTCCGCGCTGACCGTGATATCGGTACCGGGTCTCGCGGCACGGGGAGACTTCACGTTCCTCCAGATCTCCTTCGGCTACCTCGTCGGGCGGATTGGCGTGGCCGCCTGGCTCCTTCCCGGGTACTTCCGGGGCAACCAGGAGACCGCCTACGCGCGACTCGAGCAGCGATTCGGCGCTCGCACGCGCCGGGCGGCGTCGGCCGTGTTCATGGTGGTGCGGGCGCTCGGTGACTCGGTGCGCGTGTTCGCGACCGCGATCCCCCTCTCCGCCATCACGGGTTGGCCGGTCTGGATCAGCGTGCTGGTGGTCTGCAGCGTGACGCTCGTCTACACCTGGCGCGGCGGTCTCCAGGCGGTGGTCTGGGTGGACGTGTTGCAGTGGGGGCTCTACGTCGTCGCGGGTGTTGCCGCGGTCGTCGTCGCCGCGGGTCTTGCCGGGGGCTTTGGTCGAGCCTTCGACGCGGCGGCCGTCACGGGCCGGCTGCGCGTGATCGATCTCCAGCTCTCGTGGTCGGTCCCGTACACGTTGCTCGGCGGCCTCGTTGGCGGCGCGCTCCTCTCGGCCGCGTCGCATGGAACCGATCACCTGATCGTCCAGCGCCTGCTGGCAACCCGCGCGTTACGTGACGCCCGCCTGGCGCTCGTGGGCTCCGGCGTTCTCGTGATCCTGCAGTTTGCCCTGTTCCTGCTGGTGGGGGCCTTTCTCTGGGCAGCCGGGGCCGACCCGGGCACGGGCCCAAGCGACGCACTC
>JAOUDR010000197.1 GCA_029859185.1 Gemmatimonadota bacterium | reverse complement strand
CAGGGCGGCCCCGAACGCCCCGACGGCCGCGGCCACGGATCCGCCGCCTGGTGCGGGCGACTCGGCGGCCGTCTCCTGGGCAAACGCCTCGACCGACCGATCCACCAGTCGCGCCGAGCGTGGCCGCATCGCGTACTCGATGATCTTCTCGTCGACGTCGAACGGGCGCAGTTCACCGAGCCCCAGCGACCGGATGGCGACGGCCAGCACCTCCCGATCCGGGATGCCCAAGGACCGCTGCTGCTTCCGCAGGAAGTGCCGCCCGGCATCCAGCATGGCGGCAAGCGGCACGACGCCCACCAGTTCCGAGCCCGTCACCCGTACGCCGCGCGCCTCGGCCGCCCGGCAGACCTCGTCGAACGCCCGATGCAGCGGGGTGACGTCGAGGTCCGTGAGATTCAGGGACACCTGGGCAAGGCCGTACTCCTCGATGAACCACCCGATGCCCTTCACCGCCTTGAGCGATCCCGGTTCCCACACTGGCGCGCCGGCGGCGTCCCGTACGATCTCCCCCGTGAGCGGATCGGGCGCCCGTTTGATGCGACCCTTCTCCCGCACGTCGAACGCGATAGCATTGGCGCGGCGGGTCGAGGTCGTGTTGAGATTCACGTTGTACGCGACGAGGAACTTCCGGGCCCCGACCGCGGTGGCTCCCGAGCGCCGATTCAGCTCGGCGGGCCCATAGTCGGGTCTCCACTCGGGGCGCGCGAGCTTCTCGGCCAATCCCTCGTACTCGCCGGCGCGCACATCGGCGAGGTTGCGCCGCTCCGGCACGGTCGCCGCAAACTCGTAGCAGTAGACCGGAATACCCAACGCATCGCCGATGCGCTCGCCAAGGCGCCGGGCATACGTGACCGTCTCCTGCATGGTGATCCCGGCCACCGGTACGAGTGGACACACGTCGAGGGCCCCGAACCGCGGGTGCTCGCCGGTGTGGTGTCGCATGTCGATGAGTTCGGCGGCGGCGGCGGCTCCGCGGAAGGCCGCTTCCACGACGGCCTCGGGCCCACCCACGAACGTGACGACCGTGCGGTTCGTTGCCCGACCGGGCTCGACGCTCAGGACCTTGATCCCGTCCACCCCGGAGATCCGTCGGACGATTTCCTCGATGATCGTTGGATCACGACCTTCGCTGAAGTTGGGAACGCACTCGAGTACGGGGCTGACAGGCATCGGTCAGAATCCTGGGAAGGAGCACCCGAATACTGCCGGGTCGGCCGCGGAGACTCAACGGGGTGCCGAGAGGGCTAGGCCGGACGGGGTTCGGCCCGGTGCCCCCACTCCCGCAACACCGCAATCGCCCGCGCCACGAGCGCGGGGATGGCTTGGGCCACGGGAGCGCTCAACTCGGTGCCGAGCTCGACCTGCTCGGGCTGCACGCCCAGCGCCACCGTCCGCCCCGGCAACGTGCCACGCCACTCCGCCAGCGCCAGTACCTCGCGCAGATCGATCTGGTGGGGCGAGAGTTTGGTGGCGAACAGCCGAGGAATCGCATCCCCGACGAGCTCCACGACCGTTCCCGGCGGTTGACCGCCCTTCACGGCATCCAGCAGGAGGAGCCGCTCGGCCTCCTCGATCTGTGGCAGGAGGTTCATCCCCCACGTCCCGCCGTCGAGGAGGGTGACCGGCGGATCGAACATCCACTCGTTCTGGAGGACTGCCAGCGCTGCCAAGCCAAGACCGTCGTCACCCATGAGCGGATTCCCCACTCCGATGACGACGGTCCCGGACGGGGCCGGATCACTCATCTTCGAACTTGACGTCCGCCCGGACGAACCGGCCTCCGCTGAAGATGGATGACATCTCGCCTTCGCGGTCCATCACGTCGGCCCGGAACGCGAGGTACACGTGGACGGGAATGAACCACACCAGCACCCAGGTCAGGACGTGGTGCCAGAAGCGAGCGTTCTGGATACCGCCGAACGCCGGGCCCACCCACCCGAATAGGGCGTAGATCGCGCCACCAGGGTTCGACATCCCATACATCCCGAATCCCGTGACGACGTGAATCAGCACCAGTGTGTAGATGGCCGTGTAGCTGAACTGTTGCAGTGGATGATGTCCGAGGTAACGCGGTGCTTCCTCCTGCTTGACCATCATGTAGTACTGCACGGTCTTGAGGAGATTGACCCAGTCCTTCGTCTTCACCGGCAGCAAGGCGCGCCAGCTCGCGTAACGGCCGCCCGCGAACATCCAGTAGATCCGGAGGATGGCCGCACCTACCACGATGCCGGCCGCCGTGAAGTGAATGAAGCGGGCCCAGCCCATCAGGTAGTGCGCGCTCGCCTCGCCCCACGTGGTGAAGTAGGGCTTGCCGATGTAGAAGCCGGTGACGGTCAGGGTCACGATGCAGATGGCCGAGAGCCAGTGCGTCACCCGCAGTGGCCACCGCCACAGGAGCACCCACCGGTACTCCGGCGTCGCGGCCGCGACCGCTTCGGCGATTGTCGGGGGCTTGGTCGACGTGGTCATTGCACCCGCACCTCCGTGACGAGCCTCCCTTCGGCATCGAGCACATGCACTCCGCACGCCATGCATGGGTCGAACGAGTGGATCGTGCGGAGGATCTCGATGGGCCGCGCCGGATCCACCAGTGGGTGGTTGTCCTTGAGCGCGGCCTCATAGGGGCCGACCTGCCCCTGCGGGTCCCGCGGCGAGCAGTTCCACGTGCTCGGCACCACACACTGGTACTTGGCGATCTTGCCGTCCCGGATCTTGATCCAATGCCCGAGTGCGCCGCGGGGCGCGTCCAGGTACCCGTAGCCCTCGGCCTCGGCCGGCCAGGTGTCCGGGCTCCATTTGTCGCGCGTGAAGGTGGCGGTGTCCCCGTTCCGGACCCGATCCACGAGCTCGTCCAGCCAGGTCTGCATCCGGTCCACGATCAGCGCCGTCTCGATCCCGCGCGCCGCCGTCCGGCCCAGGGTCGAGAACAAGGCAGCCGGCCCCACGCCCAGGCGTCCCAGTACCTCGTTCACCATCCCCTGTACGCCGTCGTGCCCGGAGGCGTAGGCCACGAGCATCCGCGCGAGCGGCCCGACTTCCATCGGCATCTCGTCGTACCGCGGGGACTTCATCCAACTGTACTTCGATTCGTCCTGGAGATACTGCCAGGGCGTGGGCGGTCCCGTGTACTTGGCCTTGGTTTCGCCCGCGTAGGGGTGCAGGCCTTCTCCGTCCCCGCCGGGATACTCGTACCACGAGCTCGTGACGTACTCCTTCACCTTCTGATGATCGTAGGGCAGGACTTCACCGAGGTTCTTCCCCACGATGATCCCCTGCGGCAGGAAGTACGAGCCCACATCGCGGACGTCGGTCTCCGGGAATTCCCCAACCGTCAGGTAGTTGCCGGTGCCGCCGCCAATGGCCGCCCACTCCTTGTAGAACCCGGCCACCGCCAGCAGGTCCGGGATGTACACCTCGTGGACGAAGCGGCGGGCACGCTTGATCATGTCTTGGATGTCGGTCAGGCGCTCGGCATTGATCGTCGCCGTGCTGTCCAGGTTGATGGCCGAGGCCATGCCGCCCACGACGAAGTGTGGGTGCGGGTTCTTCCCACCGAAGATCGTGTGCAGCCGGATAACGTCCCGCTGCCAGTCGAGCGCCTCGAGGTAGTGAGCCACCGCCAAGAGGTTCACCTCGGGTGGGAGCTTGTACGCGGGGTGCCCCCAGTACCCGTTGGCGAAGATCCCCAACTGGCCGGTCCCGACGAACTTCTTGAGTCGGTCCTGAACCTCCCGAAAGTACGTCTCCGAGTTGTTCGGCCATGGCGAAATGGATTTGGCGATGCGCGCCGTCCCGGCCGGATCGGCCTGCAGCGCACTCACGACGTCCACCCAATCGAGGGCGTGCAGGTGGTAGAAGTGGATCACGTGGTCCTGCACGAACTGCATGCCGTGCACGAGGTTCCGGATCAGGTTCGCGTTCGCCGGGATGCGAATGTCGAGCGCATCCTCCACGGCGCGGAGCGACGCGACCGCGTGCACGACCGTGCAGACGCCGCAGATCCGCTGCGTGAACGCCCAGGCGTCGCGCGGATCGCGGCCTTCCATGATCAACTCGATGCCGCGGAACTGCGTCGACGAGGCCCACGCATCGGCAATGCGCCCGTTCTCCTGCTGCACCTCGATCCGGAGGTGACCTTCGATCCGCGTAATGGGGTCGACGACAACCTTGGTCCTAGCCACGGTCGTGCTCCTTTCCGGCCGCCGGTTGCTCGACGACAGGCAGCGCCTTTCGCTGCCGCGTGCGGTGGATCCCCGTCGCGACCGCGTGGGCCGCCACCCCGGCCGTCACGCCGACCGCCACCGCGCCACCAATCATGTCCACTCGGCGTTCCACGCCGAATCCGGCAAGATCCGGCAGGCGCTCGTAGAACGGCGTCATCTGGTCCCAGAAGCCCCGCTCGGTGCAGCCGATGCAGCCGTGGCCGGCCCCGATCGGGAAGCTGGTGCGCGTATTCCATTGGAAGATCGGGCACGGCGAGAACGTCGCTGGTCCCTTGCAGCCCGTGCGGTACAGGCACAAGCCCTGGCGGGCGGCCTCGTCGTCGAAGTGTTCGACGAACTGACCGGCGTCGAAGTGCGCGCGTCGCGGGCACTGGTCGTGAATCCGCTTGCCGTAGGCGAACATTGGTCGCCCATCGCGATCGAGCGCCGGTACGCGGCCAAACGTCAGGATATGTACGATCGTGGCGGTCACGGTGTCGGCAATCGGCGGGCACCCGGCGATGTTCACCACCGTCTTGTTTCTCACGATCTCCGACACCCCGACGGCTCCCGTCGGATTCGGCCGCGAAGCCTGGATGTTCCCCCAGTGCGCGCAGGCCCCGACGGCGATGATGTGCGCCGCACCGGCGGCCGCTTCCTCGAGGTGCTCACGCGCCGTGCGGCCAGCGATCGTGAGGTACATCCCGTCGTTTTCGAGCGGCACGGAGCCGGTCACCAGCAGCACGTAGCCGCCGCGGTTCTCCTCCATGGCCGTGTGCTTCGCCGCCTCCGCCGCCTCTCCCGCCGCCGCCATGAGCGTGTGGTTGAAGTCCAGCGAGATGACGTCCAGGACGAGATCGCCGATCGTGGGCTCGCCCGTCCGGATGACGCTCTCGACGCAGCCCGTGCACTCCTGGAGCTGCAACCAGATCACGGATGGGCGTCTTGCCTGTTGCAGTGCCTCGACCACTTTGGGCGTCATCGCCGAGCCTACCCCCAGCACCGCGCTCATCTCGGCACAGAACGCAAGGAAGTCGCGACGACTCACGCCGCGGTCCTCCAGGTGCTCACCCAACGTCTCGCCTTCCACCCACGGATGCGACGACGGATAGAACATACCCGTACTCCGGTCAGAGTCGTTGCGGTCCTTGTAGGTGGTGGTGACGCCGACCACCTGCGGCGGCCCGTGGCTGGGGCTCCCGATCAACTGCAGAAAGACGAGACCGGGACTTGGGATTATTGGGACTACATGATGCTGTCAGACGTGTAAGAGATCGTGAATTCCGTATGATGATCCGACCTCCACCGCGGGACTCGCTGGCAATTGGGTCCAACCCATTGCCGGAGAACGACTTCCCAGAGGCCGACCGAGGACGACGGCTGGACAGCAGCGGTGGGCCTGGTCATTTTCCGAGCGCGCCCGTCGGTATTGTTGCCCCAGCACCGCGGATGTCGGCGCGCCATTCCGGCACTTTCTGACCCGGCAACGTCCATCGAGGACCGTTTCGACTCATGACGCGAACCCTGCTCCTGCTCCCTCTCGCCATCCTCGCCGCGTGCGGTGCACCCAGGACGAATCCGGTCGTCGACGAGCCGGTGGCCTGCGAGGTCCTCGATCTCGCCAACTGTCGTCAGAGCGGCGATGTCGTGTTTGGCGGTCAACCGACGCCGGCGACCCTCCAGTTCCTCGCCGACCATGGCTACACGACCGTTGTCTCCACCCGCGGTCTCACGGAGGTAGACTGGGACGAACGGGT
>JAOUDR010000196.1 GCA_029859185.1 Gemmatimonadota bacterium | reverse complement strand
CGAGGACGCCGATCGTCCCCGCGGCCATGTCCACCGGGGCCGTGACCGCCGTCAGGAGCATTGCCGCGAACACCGCGATGGCGGCGGTCACGCCGCGGCGCCACCAGTCGGCGATCGGCCGGGCGAGTGTCCACGCGACCGATACCGCCACGACGATGCCCGCGAAGAGCAGCAGGGGGAGGAGGTTCGTGAGTCGGTGGCGCAGGGTGACGAGGCCAAGCGCGACGGCCGCGGCGCCGCCCGTCGCCCCGGCGGCGATACTCCCGAGCGCGACCCCGACGAGGTCCGCCTGATCGGCGGATCGGTTGACGGGCGGATCGTCCGTCATGCTGCCGTCATCGGTCCGGCCGCCGCGACCCACGATTGCCGAGGACTATGTGTGCATCACGCGCCCGAGGGAGTCGAGCGCGGCTTCGGCGATCGCTTCGGAGAGCGTGGGGTGCGCGTGCACCGCGAGCTCGATTTCCTCGACCGTGTACTCGTTCTCCCGGGCTACGGCCAGCTCGTGGATCATCTCGCTGGCGTGCGCCGCCACGATGTGGGCGCCGAGAATCTCGCTGTACTTCGTGTCCCGGATGATCTTCACGAAGCCGTCCGTCTCGTTGGCGGCGCGCGCGCGACCGTTGGCGGTGAGCGGGAACTTGCCGACCTGGTAGTCGAGCTTCTGCTCCTTGCAGGCCTCCTCGGTGAGCCCGATGCTCGCCACCTCGGGATGGCAGTACGTGACGGACGGGATGTTGTCGTAGCGAATCGGGTGGGGGGTGTGCCCGGCGATGTGTTCTGCCACGAAGACCCCCTCCCGGCTTCCCTTGTGCGCCAGCATGGGGGGGCCCGCGACGTCCCCGATGGCGTACACGCCGTCGGCGGTCGTGCGCAGGTTGGCGTCCACCTGGATGAAGCCGCGGTCGGTCAACTTCACCCCCGCCGCCTCGAACCCGTTGTGCTCGACATTGAGGGCACGGCCGGCCGCCATCAGGACCTTCTCCACCGTGACGGATTCGGTCTTGCCGTTGCTCTCCACCTCGAGGGTCACCTCGGTCTTCGCGACCTTCGCGCCCGTGACTTTCACGCCGGCCCGGACCGTGATGCCGCGCTTCTTGTAGCTGCGCGCGAGCGTCGCCGAGGCGTCGGCATCCTCGAGGGGCAGGATGCGCGGCAGTACCTCGATCAGCGTGACCTTGGAGCCGAAGGCGTTGAAGATGTCGGCGAACTCCATCCCGACGGCGCCGGCCCCGACGATGGCCACCGAGGTGGGGGCCCGCTCGAGGAACAGCGCCTCGTCCGTCGATATGACGGTGGTCTTGTTGATATCCAGCCCGATTTGTGGAACCCCCTTCACGCGCGACCCGGTGGCGATCACGACGGCCTTCGACGCGACGTACACGTCCTTGTCCACCGCGATCTTCCGACCGGTCTGCAGCACGCCGGTGCCGCGGATCACGGTGACCTTGTGCTTCTTCATGAGGAACTCGACGCCTTTCGAGTTCTGCTCGGCGACCTGCCGGGAACGCTTCATGGCGACGCCGTAGTCCAGCGTCACGGGGCCCGTGGTGATGCCGAGGTCGGCGGCCTCGTGCTGCACGAGGTGGGCGACATGCGCCGCGTGGAGCAGGGCCTTGCTCGGAATGCACCCGACGTTCACGCAGACGCCGCCGAGTTTCTCCCGCTCGATGACGGCCGTCTGCAGCCCGAGTTGGGCGCTGCGGATGGCGCATACGTAGCCGGCGGGTCCACCGCCGAGGATGATCACATCGAAGGTCTTGGACACTGGCCTACCCGTCCCGTGAGAAAGCGAAGGTTACCAGACGAGGGCGAGCGGATGCTCGAGCATCTGGCGCACGGTCTGGAGGAACCGGGCTCCCGTTGCCCCGTCGATGACTCGATGGTCGCAGCTCATCGTGAGGTGCATGCGCCGCCGGACCTGCACCGCGCCCTCGTGGGCCACCGGTGTCGGCGTGATGGCGCCGATGGCCAGGATGCCCGCTTCCGGCGGATTGATGACCGCGGTGAACGCGTCGATGCCGAACATGCCGAGATTCGAGAGCGAGAACGTGGCCCCGGTGTACTCCTCGGGCGCGAGCTTCCGTGCCCGCGCCCGTTCCGCCAGTGCGCGGGTTTCGATCGCGATCTCGCGCAGCGACTTGCGATCGGCGTGGCGGATCACGGGAGTGATCAATCCGTCATCCACCGCCACCGCAATGCCCAGGTGCACGTCGTGGAAGTACCGGATGGTGGATTCCTGCCACCACGCGTTGCATGCCCGGTGCTGACGCAACGCCATGGCGACCGTCTTCGCCACGATGTCGTTGAACGAGATCTTCTCACCGCCCAGCGCGTTGAGCGCCTCGCGCGCTTCGGCGGCCCGTTCCATGTCGACGATCGACGTGAGGAAGAAGTGGGGCACGGGCGCCAGTGACTGGGTGAGCCGTCGCGCAATGGTCTTGCGGAGCTGGGTGAGGGGGACGTCCTCCCACCCTTCCGCCCCGCCCACCGGCAGCGCGGCAGAGGCGGCAGCAGCGGCAGCGATGTCACGTTTGACGATGCGACCACCGGGGCCGGAGCCGTCGACCCGGCGGAGGTCCACGCCCTGCTCGCCAGCCATCCGGCGGGCGAGGGGGGAGGCTTTGATCCTGCCCCCTTCCGCCTCCCCACCGGCAGAAGCGGCAGAAGCGGCAGGGGCGGCAGGAGCCGCGACAGTCTGCCCCTCCTCCCCCTCCTCCCCCTTCTCCCCCTTTTCCCCCCCGTTCCCGACCACTCCCGAGATATCCTCGTCCGCATCGGCAATCACCGCGACCAGATTCCCCACGGCCGTCGTGGCGCCGTCACCCACGAGGATCTTGCGCAGGATCCCGTCGCTCCGGGCGGGCAGCTCCATGATGGCCTTGTCGGTCTCGACTTCGGCCAGCACGTCGCCCGACTTCACGGCGTCGCCCTCGTGCTTGAGCCACTGCGCGATCCGCCCTTCCTCCATCGTGGGCGACAGGGCCTCCATCACGACCTTGGTGATCATTGCGCGTTCGCCGTTGGCCGTTGGCCGTTGGCCGTTGGCCGGGTGTCGGGAGTCATCAGTCGAGGTATGCCACGCGCCGCACGGCCGCAATCACCTGATCGGGCGTGGGCTTCGCGGCGCGTTCGAGATGCTTGTTGTAGGGCATGGGGACGTCCGCCTGCGTGACGCGGAGGATCGGCGCATCGAGGTCGTCGAATGCCTCGCGCTGCAGATCGTCCACGACCTGCGCGCCGATGCCGCAGAACGGCCACCCCTCCTCGACCACCACGCAGCGGTTCGTGCGGTGGAGGCTCTCGCGCAACGTCGGGATGTCGAGCGGTCGCAGAGTGCGGAGGTCCACCACTTCGGCCTCGAGGCCGTGCTCGGTGGCGAGCCGCTCGGCGGCCTTCAACGCCACGGTCACGGTCTTGGAGTGGCAGACGAGCGTCACGTCCTGCCCGGGCCGCTTCACGTCCGCGGCGCCGAGCGGCACGATGTACTCTTCCTCCGGGACCTCACCCTTCATGTTGTAGAGCATCTCCCCCTCGAGGAACACGACGGGGTTGTCATCCCGGATGGCGGACTTGAGCAGTCCCTTCGCGTCATACGGCGTTGCCGGCGCGACGACCTTGAGGCCGGGGATGTGCGCGTACCAGGACTCGAAGGCCTGGGAATGTTGCGCCGCCAGTTGCAGCGCGGCCCCGCCCGGACCCCGGAAGACGATCGGGACCGGGACCTGGCCGCCCGACATGTAGAACATCTTCGCCGCCGAGTTCACGACCTGGTCGATGGCCAGGAGCGCGAAGTTCCACGTCATGAACTCGATGACGGGTCGCATGCCGACCATGGCCGCCCCCACCCCCACGCCGGCGAAGCCGAGTTCCGCGATGGGCGTGTCCACGACCCGCTGCGGACCGAATTCCTCGAGCAGCCCGCGGCTCACCTTGTAGGCGCCCTGATACACGCCCACTTCCTCGCCCATGAGGAAGACCGTGGGATCGCGCTGCATCTCCTCGCGCATCGCCTGGTTGAGCGCGTCCCGGTAGGTGATCACGGGCATGGTCAGCTCCGGTACACGTCGGCGTAGAGCTCGGCCGGATCGGGGTCGGGACTCTCCTCGGCAAACCGCACGGCGTCCTCGACTTCCACTTCCACGTCCGCATGCAGCGCCGCGGCGTCGGCCTCGGCGAGCATCCCGGCGGCGGTCATGGCGTGCTGCAGGTGCGCGATGGGGTCGAGCGCCTTCTGCTCCTCGAGCTCGATCTTGGTGCGATAGTGCCCGTGAATCGGGTCCGCCATCGAGTGTCCCATGTACCGATACGTCCGGGCTTCGATGAGGGTGGGAAGCTTCTCGTCCCGGCCCCGCTGGACCGCGCGCGCCATCACGTCGCGCACCGCCAGCACGTTCATCCCATCCACGGTCTCCGACGCCATGTCGTACGAACACGCCCGGCGCGAGACGTCGTAGACCGCGGCGGCGCGCTCGAGGGCCGTCCCCATGCCGTAGCGGTTGTTCTCGCACACGAAGACGGTCGGCAACTCCCAGAGCGCCGCCATGTTGAGCGTCTCGTGGAACGCCCCAATGTTGACGGCCGCTTCGCCGAAATAGCAGACGGCGACCTGGTCGGTGCCGCGCGACTTGATGGCAAAGCCCGCGCCTGCCGCGATCGGGATATGCGAGCCGACGATGCCGTGTCCGCCGAGGAAGTGGTTGGCAGCGTCGAACAGGTGCATCGAGCCGCCCTTGCCGCGGGAACAGCCGGTGGCCTTCCCGAACAGTTCGGCCATCACGGCGCGAGCGGACGTGCCGCGGAGCAACGCGTGCGCGTGCTCGCGATAGGCGGCGAAGACATAGTCATCGGCACGCAGCACGGCCAACGAACCCGTCGCGACCGCTTCCTGTCCGATGTAGAGGTGGCAGAACCCGCCGATCCGGCCCTGCGCATAGGCCTCCCCCGCGCGCTCCTCGAACCGGCGGACCAGGATCATGCGCCGCAGCAAGGCCAGGTACTCGTCTCGCTGCCCGGGGTCGAGGGTCTGGTCCTGCTCCGGCGCGGCCGTCACGACGCCGCCTCGGCATGTTGCACCTGTTCCCACGCATGATAGGACGACCGCACGAGGGGCCCGCTCTCGACGTGGCGGTAGCCCATGGCACGGCCAAGGCGCTGCAACTCGGCGAACTCGGCCGGGGTGTAGAACCGGGCCACCGGCAGGTGGCCGTTGGTGGGCCGCAGATACTGGCCGAGCGTGAGGATCTGCACCCCCTGCTCGCGCAAGTCGCGCATGGCCACGAGGAGTTCGTCCCACTCCTCGCCCAGGCCACAGATGATTCCCGACTTGGTCAGCAGATCCGGCGCCATCTCCCGGGCGCGACGTAGCAGGCGCAGCGCGCGCGGATACCGACCGCCGGGCCGCGCGATACGATACAGACGCTCGACGGTCTCGAGGTTGTGATTGAGGATGTCCGGGCGTGCCTCGACCACGAGGCGGAGCGCCGCGTCCGATCCCTTGAAGTCCGGAATGAGCAATTCGACGGAGGCGTCGGGCATGCGGCGCTTGATCTCGGTGACGCATCCCGCGAAGGCCTCGGCGCCGCCATTCGGCAAGTCGTCGCGGTCGACACTCGTGATCACGACGTGCCGCAGCCCCAGACGGGTCACGGCCTCGGCGAGCCGCACCGGCTCCTCGGCGTCGTACGGGGCGGGGGTTCCGTGGGCCACCGCGCAGTACGCGCAGTTCCGCGTGCACACGTCACCCAGAATCATGAACGTGGCGGCGCGATGGTCCCAACACTCCCCGATGTTCGGGCAGTGCGCTTCCTCGCACACCGTGTTCAGGCGCAGGTCGCGCATGAGCCGCTTCACGTCGGCGTAGGTCGCCCCGCCCGGGGCCTTCACCTTGAGCCAAGCGGGCTTGCGAGTGGGGGAGGGAGGGGAGGTCAGGGCGGCGCCGGAACGGCCCGAGATCAGCGGTACGAGCTCCATAGACCGCCAAACATACCTGGCTCGCCAAGGACAGGCCAGCCAACGG
>JAOUDR010000195.1 GCA_029859185.1 Gemmatimonadota bacterium | reverse complement strand
CGCGGTGCTGGTCGTGGTGCTGCCGATCACGGGGGTCGCGGCCCTGATCGTCTCGGAAACCCCCGGCATTGCGCGCCGGCTGATCAGCAGCCCGCTGCTGGCGAGGCTCGACACGCTGCAGGTGGGCCCGTTCCTCATCGGGCTTGAGCTGCGCAACTTCGGCGACCAGATCGTGCGGTGGTTTGCGTCGGGCGCGCTCGGGTTCATTGGCACGGCCACGCGGTCGATCCTGAATCTGGTCATCGCCCTGTTCGGTGCCTACTTCCTGCTGCTCCAAGCGGACGGCGGGTGGGCGACCTTGCGGCCATTCATTCCCTTCTCCGACGAGAACGTCCATCGGCTACGTGCCCGATTTCGCGACGTAACCAACTCGACCATGATCGGCGTGCTCTTGGTCGCGGCCGTCCAGGGCGCGCTGATGGGCGGGATGTTCTTCGTCGTAGGTCTTCCGAACGCCGCGTTCTGGAGCGTCGTGACCGCGATCCTCTCCATCCTGCCGGTCGTCGGGAGCGGTCTCATCTGGGTCCCCGCCTGTGCGGCCCTCGGCTTCGACGGCCGCTGGGGGGCTGCCATCGTCCTCGCGGCGTGGGGGATGGCGGTGGTGGGCAGCGCCGACAACATCATCCGGCCACTCGTCTATCGGCGGTGGGCCAACATTCACCCGTTCGTGACCCTTGTGGGGGCGTTTGCCGGCATTCGCTGGTTCGGGTTGCTCGGCATTCTCGTCGGCCCCCTGGCACTGTCGTACTTCTTTGCGCTGATCGAGATGTACACCCAGGAGTACGTCCACCCCCTGGCCGAGGTCCGCCGCCGGACGGCAGAGATGCCCGCCGTGACCGCCCCCGCCCAGGCGGGAGGGAACTCCGCCCCGGAACCTCGGTAACACTGTGGAGATTCAACCGGTCAGTAGATTGCCCTAATGACGCCGATCCGCGTATCCCCACGCCAGGCTTCGCGCCTGCCCGCCACTTCACGCCTCTGGACCGCGGTCGCCTGCCTCGCCCTGCTGGTCGGCACGGCGGCTCCCGCCGCCGGGCAGTACTTCGGACGAAACAAGGTCCAATACGAGTCGTTCGACTTCCAGATCCTTCAGACCGAGCACTTCGACGTCTACTACTACCCGGAGATGCGCGACGCCGCGCTGATCGCCGGGCGGATGGCGGAGCGATGGTACTCGCGGCTCTCCCGCCTCCTCGGGCACGAGCTCGGGAGCCGGCAGCCGCTGATCATGTATGCCAATCACCCCCATTTCGAGCAGACCAACGCCCTGTCTGGGGAGTTGGGAGAGGGCACCGGCGGCGTCACGGAAGTCTTCAAGCGGCGCATGGTGCTCCCATTCGCGGCCGGACTCAAGGACACCGACCACGTCATCGGCCACGAGTTGGTCCACGCATTCCAGTTCGACATTACCGGCCAGGGCGGCAACGTCCAGACCGGACAGTTCCCGGGCGCCCTGCGGCTGCCGCTGTGGTTCATCGAGGGCATGGCGGAGTACCTGACCCTCGGCCGGGACGATCCTCACACGGCCATGTGGATGCGGGACCAGAGCCGGCTCAAGCTCCCCACGATCCCGCAGCTCGGGGATTCCTACAAGTGGTTCCCCTACCGGTACGGGCAGGCCGTCTGGGCGTACCTCGCAGGCCGCTACGGCGACGAGGTCGTCGGCCGGCTGCTTCAGACCGCCGGCCGCGCCAACGATCCGGAGCTGGCCATGGCGCGGATTCTGGGCGCCGACCTCCTCGAGTTGAGCGAGCAGTGGCACCGGGCGCTGCTCGAGAATTATGAGCCCCTGGTGGAGGTGACCGAGCCCCCATCGACATATGGCCAAGTCGTCTTCGGTGACCAGGGGGTGCTGAACACCGCCCCCACGATCAGCCCCGACGGGAGGCACCTCGCGTTCATCTCGTCGCGCGATCTGTTCTCACTCGACGTGTACATTGGCGATCTCGAGACCGGGAAGATCGTGCGGAAGCTGACGCAGACGGCGACCGATCCGCACTTCGAGAGCCTGCAGTTCATCAGCTCGGCCGGGGCGTGGAGTCCCGACGGGACCCAGTTCGCGCTGGCCGGCGTGAGCAAGGGACGACCGACCATCACGCTGATCGACGTCGAGTCCGGCAACCAGGCGCGGGAGATCCGGCTCCCCGAGCTGGGTGAGGTCTTTACCCCGGCCTGGTCGCCCGACGGGCGGTCCATCGCCTTTTCGGCGCTCGCCGGTGGCATCTCGGACCTGTTCCTCTACGACCTGGAGCGCGAGCAGCTCAGCCGCCTCACGAATGACGCCTTCGGGGACCTGCAACCCGCATGGTCGCCTGACGGGCAGACCATCGCCTGGGTCACGGACCGGTTCTCGACCGACCTCGATCGGTTGGAGTACGGCGAGTACCAGATTGGCTTGTACGACATCGGCACGCGTGCCGCTCGCCTGCTGCCGGCGTTTCCCACGGGCAAGCACACCAGCCCCCAGTGGTCCCAGGACGGCAGCGGCATCTTCTTCATCTCCGACCAGAACGGGATCAGCAACGTCTACCGGGTGGCTCTCGCGGACGGATCCATCCGTCAGGTGACCAACCTGTATACGGGCATCACGGGGATTACCCCCACGAGTCCCGCGCTGACCATTGCCCAGCACGCGGACCGGGCGGTCCTGAGCATCTTCGTAGAGGGCAGCACCGCGCTCTACCTCGTGCAGGACACGACCGTGCTCACGGGGAAGGACGTGCTGCCGCCGTTCGCGTCCGCCAACCCGAGCGTCCTGCCCCCGGCCGAGCCCATCGCGGACCAGTTGGTGGGGCTTCTCGCGGACGCGCGGACAGGCTTGCCGGACACGCTGGAGTTCTTCACCAAGCGGTACGGGGCCGGGTTGAGCCTCGACTACATTGCCCAGCCCCAGTTGGTTGTCGGCGCCAGCTCCTACGGCACCTATGTCGGTGCCGGGGCGGCGCTCTACTGGAGCGACATGCTGGGGAACCGCAACCTGACCACGGCACTCCAGATGAATGGCGGCATCAAAGACATCACCGCCATCGTCGGCTTCACGAACATGCGCCGCCGCCTCAACTGGGGCGTGTTCGCACAGCAGGTCCCGTATCTCTTTCGAGCCTTTCTCCCCTACGAAGAAGGCGTCCAGAACGGGGAGGTGGTGCTGTACGAGCGGACGTACCGGGCCCGGCAAACGAGCCGCAGCCTGACCGGTCTCGTCGCCTATCCCCTCAATCGCGCCCAACGCGTCGAGCTCTCGGCCGGGCTGCAGGACATGCGGTTCGAAGAAGAGATCCGAACCAACGTGCTCGACCCTGTGACGTTTCAGAAGATCGGAGATTTCACCGAGTCGGTGCCGTCGTTCCCGGGCATCACGATGGGCACGGCCAGCATGGCCCTCGTCTACGACCAGTCGCTCTACGGTGCCACGGGCCCCATCCTGGGGCAGCGATATCGCCTCGAGGTCTCGCCCGCGCTGGGTGACCTGAGCTACGTGGGCGCACTGGTTGATTTCCGCCGCTACGTCATCCCGTTCCGCCCGTTCACGATTGCCGGTCGGCTGATGCACTTCGGCCGGTACTTCAAGGACGGCGAGAATCAGATCCTCCAGCCGCTGAACATCGGATACCCGGGGCTGGTCCGCGGCTATAGCTACAACTCGTTCAATGGACGCGACTGCGCCCCGGATCCCGCGTTCCCGGGCGACACCGACAGTTGTCCCCTGTACAGCCGACTGGTGGGGAGTCGGATGATCATGGGGAACCTCGAGCTGCGGTTCCCGCTGCTGGGTGCCCTCGGCGTCGGGAGCGGCTATTACGGCTTCCTCCCGATCGACATGGTGTTCTTCACCGACGCCGGCCTCGCCTATTGGGGATCGGACCTCCCCTACTCCGCCCCTGACGATCGACCGTGGTTTGCCGGCGGCGACCGTCGTCCGCTCGTCAGCGCCGGGGCCGGGATGCGCCTCAACCTGCTCGGATTTGCGATCATCGAGATCGACTGGGCCTATGCGTTCCAGCGGGATCGCTGGGTCTGGCAGTTCGGGTTCGTGCCGGGGTTCTAGGCGATGGGTGGCGGAATGAGGTGGTAGAGTAGACGGCCAGACGGCCAGACGGCAGCGCGGCCAGCGGATGGCAGCTGAAAGGAAACAGGGGTGATCCGAGTCGTGAACGGATCACCCCTGCTGTCCTCCAATCAGCCTAGCCACCACTGGCCGTCAGATCTGCCACCTGGCTCTGCCCCCTGCGACCTCCCGCCTCAAGGGGTGTAGGCCCTCCTCGCCGTGCCACACGTCGGCCACGCGCGCGGCTCGCCGGTGTCGGGGTTGGGCGGCAGGAGGGCACGCTCCCGCGACGTGCGCTCGGGATCCTCGGACGCGGCGTAGGCGAGCATCGCGGCGAGGGTCGCGTTGTTGCGGAGGTCGTCGAACACGATCTTGTCGAATGAATCGCGGTTCGTGTGCCACGTGTATTGACGGTACTCCTCGTAGTTGGACTGCAGCCGGAACGCCGGCACCCCGTGACAGACGAAGGACGAGTGGTCGCTCCCGGTGTTGAGCTGCTCGCCCGGGGTCCCCATCCGCAGATGCTGTGTGATCTCGGGCGGTACCAGGGAGAGCCACCGCGCCACGTTGCCGGCCGCCTCGAGAAACCCATTGACTTCGACGTACTCGACGCGCCACGTGCCGTTATCCTGGTTGAAGAGCGCCTGGAGACCCTCCAACACTTCCGGGTGATCCTCGGAGAACGCCCGGGACCCGATGAGGCCCTGCTCTTCCCCACCCCAGTGACCCACCAGGATCGTCCGCTTCGGCGCGGGATAGGCCGCCTTCAACAGGCGCATCGCCTCCAACATCATCACGGTGCCGGTGCCGTTGTCGGTGGCCCCGGTCGCCCCCTGCTCGGAATCGAGATGGGCCGAGAGGACCACGTACTCGTCGGGGAGCTCGGTCCCACGCAGCTCGGCAATCACACTGAACATCGGTGCGTCACCCGGGAAAGACGCCTGGGCGTCCACCCGAACCCGCGGTCCCTGACCGCCTGCGGCGAGGCGCGCGAGTAGCCCGTAGTCCTCGCAGCTCAGCTCCATCGAGGGAATGGTGTTCGTGCTGGCGTCGAAGATCTTGCTGACACCCCACCCGGCCTCCCAGTTCCCGCCGATCCAGTTGTGGGTGAACAGGCCGGCCGCGCCCGCCGCCTCGAGTCGACGCTGCAGACTCCGCATTCCGCCGAAGAGGCCGAGCTGGCGCATCCAGACCCCCATCCGGCGCTCCACTTCCGCCCGCTCCGCCGCGACCGTTTCCGGCCGCGCCCGCTTGGCGAAGTCCTCCGGTGCCCGGCAGGTGGGCCGCGGCGCGGAGGTGAGGACGAACTTGCCGCGCACCTGGGCCAACCAGGTCGGGAGCTGAGGAGCCGTCAGGTTCTCAGGGATGATCACGACGTCCCCATCGACGGGTCCGTTCGTCCCGGGACTCCACGCGGCGAAGCGGGCCTCGAGCGTGGTGATCCACGGCGCCATGAGGTCCACGTGCAGGGTGCCTCGCTGCCAGCCGCGCCACGTGCCGTACTGCTCTTGGCGCGCCGTGATACCCAGCGACTCATACGTGCGGAGCAGCCAGTCCCCAGCCGCCGAGTAGCCCGCCGTGCCGGAGAGCCGCGGGCCGATCGAGTCCATCAGCACCTGCGCGAACGGCTCCGCGCGGGACTGCTCCATGCCCGCCCGCCAGATGTCGCGGAGGACGGGGTCGTCCGTTCTGAACGTCTGGGCTCGCAGCGGGGACACCAGGAGCACCAAGGGAGCAAGCGCGAGGACGGCGACGTGGACGCAGCGCGGTCGAGACATCACACCTCCGGTGTGCCAATGCGGGTCATACGAAGTCGAAGGATTACCCATGCGGTCGGGGCCGGGCAACATGAGCGCCCGGCACCGTGAAGGTGCTCGGGCGCTCGGAGCCGCGGGGCGGAGGAGATCAGATTTCGGGACGCTTCACACTGACCCCGCCGTTGGTCGTGATGGCCCGGATGGAGGCGCCTCCGTTGCCGAGGTCCAGCTCGATCCGCTTGTTCAGCC
>JAOUDR010000194.1 GCA_029859185.1 Gemmatimonadota bacterium | reverse complement strand
GCCCGCCGCCGTCCGCGCCCGGTGGGGGGACGCGTTCTGGCGCTCGCGCCGCGTGTCGTACCTCGCCGACGAGAACGACCGTTTGCTGGAACACTACGCGCGACTCAGCGAGGCCGACGAGCTGTTTGGGATTCCGAGCCTGCACGTGGCCGGCTGGAACACCGCGCCCGGGAGCGCGTGGATCCGCTACGGACGCCCGCTCAAGATCCGGGATCTGCCCCTCGAGAACGGACGCGCCAGTTTCTGGAGCTATGGCCCCGATCCAGACCTGGTGTTTACGCGGATGCTGACGTTCGAAGAGTATCGACTGCACCAGCACGTCGGGGCGCAGGTGGACTTGCTCCACGAGAGAATGCCGACCCGGTTCCGACCGCCCGGGGTGGACACCGTGGTCGGGTTGGAGCATCAGGTCGCACGGTTTCGCGGCGACTCGGGCCGGGCGGACGTGATAGTCGTGGCGGGGCCGAGCGATCGGTTTGCGCACGTGTCGGACGGCGAGGCTGGGGTAACGCTGTTGAACGACGCGTTCACCCGGGTGGCCCAATGGCGGAGCCGATCCGTGCCCCCGCACGGGGTCGCGATCACGATCGCCGGCGTCCGGCCGCGGGGGGCCCACAGTCTGGTGGTGGAACTGCTGGACCGGGAGCGGCGCGTGCTGGCGCAGGCGCGGGACACGTTCGCGCTGGTGGCGGCGATGCCGGGCCCGGCGCTCAGCGACGTGCTGGTTGTACGCCAGGTGGAGGGACGCGACGGCAGCACCCGCCGCGGCGATCTCACGATCGCGCACCTCTTCGGGCGGACGGTCGCCGAAGGGCAGCCGGTCGGGTTGGTGTGGGAGGTGTACGGCCTCACGGCTGGCACGGGGAGAGCATGGCGTTACCGGATCACCCTCGAAGTACGGGACGCGGAAGGCCGCGCGCTGTTGGCGCGGCTGCTGCGTGGCGCGGGACGAGCGGGCACCACGCTCGCCTATGAGCGAGTGGCCGTCCCCCAGGCGGAGCGGACGGTGGAATGGGTGAACCTCGACGGGTCGTGGAAGGCCGGCGCCTACGACGTGGTGCTCCGAGTCGAGGATCTCGTGGGAGGTGGAATGGCGACGGCCACGACTCGGCTCAGGGTGGAGTCGCGGCCAAGCGAGCACTGACGCGACAGCGGGCGCAGCCGGGTCACGACTGGTTCGTCGCTCGGCACGCGCCGTTCAACTACGTGGAGAGCCGGGATGGGCCGTGAAACCCGACGCGGTCAGCCAATAGCGGCGGTGATGTGACGCCCCGACCGATGCGGGGGTATGGGTGCTAAAGGGCAGAGGTTCTGGTGACAATCGGTCGTGTCATCTTCTTCCTGAAGCGCCATACCCCCCCCACGGCCGTGCTCCTCTCCGTTACCGGGGGTGGCGCACGGCACAATCACGAGTGCGTGGGGCAGTACTCCATGGTTACCCAGGGATCCCGGAGGTCCTATGCCGCCGTCCTGCTGGCGCCTTTCCGTTTGCTTGCTCCCCGCCATCTTCCTCATGACCTGTGGCGGCTCTGCCCTTGCCCAAGACCTCGCTCTAGGTCTCCGGGCGGGGGCCAGCAGCACACGGTTCGTGTCAGATGAGGGATGGGAGCACCGGCTCGGTGCGGCTGGAGGAGTCTTGCTTTCCCTTGGGTTGCACGACCTTCTTGCCTTGCAGGTCGAGTTCCTCGTTGCGGAAGCCGGCGCGCACTTCCCTGGGAATCCGGATGGCTTCCCAAGGTGGCCCGATAAGGATGTGGGCCTGACATACCTACAGATGCCGGTGCTGGCGCGCCTCCAACTCCGGTCAATGATGCCAGGCTTCATTCGTCCAACAGCACACCTGGGCCCGGCGCTCTCAGTGTTGGTGAGTTGCAACTACGCGCGGCAGGGACCCGACCGCTTTTTAGACGCTCCTGAAGGGGAGCCGGTCTCGTGCCGCTCCCGACATCCGGCGGTCCGGGACGCTGGGGGCGCGGTTCCCGACATTGGAGTGCCCTTCGCGCAACCGCGAGCGTATGACGTCGGAGTAGTCGCTGGTGCGGGTGTTGAGGTGGTGGTCGGCACCTCACTAGTGACATTTGAGGCTCGCTATGGCCGTGGATTCCTCTCCGTCGACCGGCTCGGGATCCCAGCAGCTCGGAATGAAGGATGGCTGATCACCGCAACCTGGAGTCGGCTAGTACACTCCTTCGTCCCATGACGCACGCAGCTCGCGGCAAGGCGGAGACGCTCCCTCGGCGTTCAGGTGGTTGCGGGGTACGGCGGAGCATGTACGCCGCCGCTCCTGCTCCGCCGTCGTCAGCCCCGGCCGCTGGCCCTCATCCCGCTCCGCTTGCCGCACCCACCCGCCTACTACCGTCGTCAGGAGACCCCAGCAGTCCTGACGACACCCAACTGAGGAGCTCTCCGGGAAACCCGGGGCGGTTCAATCTCGACCGTCCCGGCGAGCCCGGCGAGATCTCCGGTTCCCGAGCCGGGCACGACATGGCCGGCCGTTCGTGGCGGGCCCCCGCCGCTGAGCCCCTCCGGTCGCCGAGGCGGCCAACTACGCGCTCCGACGCGACGTAGCCCGCGCCGGCGCTCAGGTCGGACAGGTCGGCCTGGCACATGAGGAGTTGGGCAGTGCTCTCCGCCGTGAGGTCGCCGAGGAACGTCTTCCGGACCGTCGCGCGCGAGAGGCGAGGCCCCGCGACGTCTTCGTCATACGGCGTCGGGTCCCACCCCGTGACCGTGAAGGTGGCCGTGGCACGAGTCGGCATGGTGCTACCTCCGGTTCAGGTGGGGGTCATGGTGCGCCGGCAGGCCGGCCCTGTTCGAGCTTTGGACTTGCGGGTTGCCAGATCAGCTCTTGGCCTGCAACGCCTTCATTTCCTCGCGATTGGGACCGAAGAGCCCGGGCGGCATGCCACCCGCCATCCGGCACAGCAGGACGAGCTGTCCCCGGTGGTGAATCAGGTGGTGGAGCAGCTCGTTCCAGAGCACGTCGCGGATCGTCATCGGGCGTCCATCGAAGAACGTCACCGACTCGGTGAGCCGTTCATTCGTCAGATTCGCGAGTCGCGCGGCGGCCTCTTCGTGGACGCGGCGATACCCCGGCGCGAGGAGTCGGGTCTCACGCGGGCGCTTCAGGTTGGGAGGCTCGTCGGCAAAGCTGAACCGTCCCGCGGCAATGCCGAACGTCAGACAGGCCTCGATCTCGCTCAGATGCCAGGCCATCTCCCCGATCGAGCGGCCCTCCGGATCGGGTCGGAAGTCGTACTGATCGGCCGAGAGCGCCTCGAGCAGGCGGGTGGTGTGCTCGGCCTCGGCGGTCCAGACGCGGAGAAAGGTGTCGACCTCGGTGCGGGGCGTCATGGCTGGGCTCCGGAGAAGGGGAGGAGGCTCGGCTCGGGTGGACTGAATCGGGAGTGCTCCCGCGTTCCTGATCCGCCGCGGGGTCGCTGCCGAGGGATCGTACCTTCAGCTTGTCGCGTGCAGGGCAAATGCGCCAGTGCAGCGCGGGACACTCGCCGGTTCCCGCCGACCTACTCGTAGCGGAGCGCCACGGTCGGTTGGGTACGGGTGGCACGGCGCGCCGGCACCAGGCTCGCCAGGAGCCCGACCCCCGTGATGATCACGACGACCGTCGTGAAGACCGGTGGGTCCTGCGGCGTGATCTCGAACATCAGGATGCCGATGACCCGGGTGAGCCCGTAGGCCACCACCAGCCCGAGCGACAAGCCGACGGCGAGTTGTCTGCCGCCCTGCAACATCACCATGCGGATCACGTCGCGCGCACTCGCTCCGAGTGCCATCCGGATCCCCATCTCCTTGGTGCGCCGGCTGACCGAGAACGACAGCACGCCGTAGAGTCCAACCGTGGCCATGAACAACGCCGCGCCCCCGAACACGATGAACAGAGTCCCGAACACTTGATAGAACCACGTGGCTTGCCGGATCACGCCTCGGAGCGAGTCGACGTTGTAAATGGGGAGGTTCGGGTTGAGACCGCGCACGACCTCACGCACCCCGGCCGTCAGCGCCAGCGGATCCGCCCCCGCCGCCTGGATGGCGATGCTCACGAAGCGGGGATCCCGCTGCGCGAGCGGGACATAGTAGCCCGAGGGCAGATTGTCGGCGTCGAACCCTTCCATCCGGAGATTGGGCGCAATGCCGACGATGGTCTTCCAGGGACCCAGGCTGTCCGGCCCGACACGTTCCGCGAATCGCTGGCCCAGGGCATCCTGGCCGGGGAAGAACCGGGAGGCGAAGGCCTGGTTGACGATCGTGACCGGCAAGCTGTTGGCGTCGTCGCTCAGCGTGAACTCCCGGCCCGCAACGAGGCGTGTTTCGAAGGTCCGGAAGAACTCGGGCGTGATGGCGGCGGAGCGAGCCGTGGGGTAGTCCTGATCTCGACTGTACGTTTGGCCAGCGATGCCGATGCCGCTATTGCCACTGCTGGGCGGCAAGTTCGTGGTCAACGCCACCGACCGAGCACCCGGCAACGCGGCCAACCGGTCCGCCAACGACCGGTAGAACGTCCGTCGAGCGGTGGCGTCCGGGTACTCGGTCTCAAACAGTCCGACTCGCGCGGTGAAGATGTTCTCGGTGGCGAACGGGTACTGGAACGACCGCAGGTTCACGATGCTCTTGAGCATGAGCCCGGCCCCGATGAGCAGGGCACAGGACAGCCCGACCTCCACGACGACGAGCGCGCGCGTGAGGCGACCGCCCAGGATCCCCGACGAGCCGCGCGACTCGTCCTTGAGCGTGGCATTGACGTCGGTCTTGAGAATGTGAAACGCGGGCGCCGCGCCGGCGAGCAACGCCGTGAGGCCGGTGGCGGCGACCACGAACACGAGGACCGGGAGATCGATGGCGAAGGTCATCCAGTACGGCTTCCCCACGCCCTGGGTGGCCCCGTCGAACAGGGTGACCCCCACGTAGGCGATCCCGATCCCGATCACCGCACCCAGCGCCGCCAGCACCAGTGTCTCGGCGAAGAACGGGAGCACGATGCGGAAGCGCGTGGCTCCCAGGGCGGTACGCACGGCCGCCTCCTTGGTGCGCAGCGTGGCGCGCGCAAGCAGGAGGTTGGCCACGTTGGCGATCGCGATCAACAGGACGAACAGCGTCGCGACCTGCATGGCACCGAACACCGCGACGAGCTCCGGACCGGTTTGGTCCTCGACGAACGTGCGAAACCGCGTCGTGACCCCCGCGTTGGACTCCGGGTACGCCTGGGCCAGCCGCTGCGCGATGACGGCCATCTCGAGCTCGGCCTGCTCCATCGTGACGCCGTCCTTCAACCGGCCCAATACGTCGAAGACCGGGGAGAAGAGCCGGTCGGGATTCGCGGCGCGCGCATCGCGGCGGGCGACCCACAGCTCCTGTTCCTGCGGGAACTGGAACCCTGCTGGCATGACGCCAAGGATGGTCGCTGGCTCGCCGTTGACGATGGCCGCGGTGCCGGCGACGCCGGGGTCGGCCTTGTACCGCGTGAGCCAGGCCTCATGCCCCAGGACCACGGTGAGCGGGGCCCCCGCCTCGTCGTCGCCGGGGCGAAAGGTCGTGCCCAGGGCCGGCGCGACCCGGAGGACGTCAAAGATGTTGGCCGAGACGAACGCGCCGTCGTACCGCTCGGGGCCCTCGGTACCACTCAGGTTGACGGTGCCGGTGGAGTAGTGGGCCAGCGCTTCGAAGGAGGTCTGCTGCGCCCGCCAGTCGTAGAAGTCATGGTCGGGCACCTCGATCCACTCGAACCCCCGCGACGGGTTCGTTCGGTAGATCAGGGTCAGGCGATCGGACTCGGGAACGTCCAGCCCCCTCCCGAACACGCCGTAGACCAGGCTGAACGACGTGGTGCAGAGTCCGATCCCCAGCCCAAGCGTGAGGCTCGTGATCGCGGCGGACATGGGCTGCTTGCGGAGGGCGCGCACGCCGACGCGCAGGTCCTGCCAGAATGATCGCATGAGGGCTCGGGTTGGGTTGCCGGCACTACGTTTGGGGCTACCGCCAGGTTTCGTGCGCGGGCCGGGGCTGCACCGGGTCGGCCGGGGTCGGGGGATCGCGCACGGACCT
>JAOUDR010000193.1 GCA_029859185.1 Gemmatimonadota bacterium | reverse complement strand
TGTGACGCCTGCCAGCTTCGTCTGAAGGGGTTCGCGGAACTCGGCGTGCCGGACCCGGCACTCTACCGGAACGCCCCCGCCGGCACATGACCTACACGGTGAAGGAGGTCTACACGACCCTGCAGGGAGAGGGGTTCCATACGGGCCGGCCCGCCGTGTTCGTCCGTTTTGCCGGCTGCAACCTCTGGACTGGACGCGAGGTCGACCGCGCCGGCGCCATCTGCAACTTCTGCGACACGGATTTCGTCGGCACCGACGGGCCCGGCGGGGGGAAGTTCGCCTCGGCGGCGGACCTGGCAGGTCGGGTCGGCGCCGCCTGGCCCCGCGCCATTGCCGGCGAGCGATTCGTGGTGTGCACGGGTGGGGAACCCCTGCTTCAGCTCGACGAACCGCTCATCGCCGCCCTCCACGCGCGGGGATTCTCAGTCGCCATCGAAACGAACGGAACGCTCCCCGTCCCCGCCGGTGTGGATTGGGTCTGCGTGAGCCCCAAGGCCGGCGCAGAATTGATCGTTACGAGTGGCGACGAGCTCAAGCTGGTCCATCCCCAGGACGGCGTCGAGCCCGAGCAGTACGAGGCACTCGCTTTCACGCATTTCTTCCTGCAGCCAATGGACGGCCCGCACCGCGAGCGGAATACCGCGCTCGTCCGGGCATGGGTGGCGGCGCATCCAGGCTGGCGGGTGAGCCTGCAGACACACAAGCTGTTGGGAATCCCATAACTGGTTGTCGGATAACCAGATACGGCACAACGTGTCGAACCTCACCGGCTCGACCCGTTCCCGGTCACAGCCCGGCGTGGCGCCTTTCCGTAGAATGGGGACACTCACAAGGGAGGCATCATGAGTGACCTTCGTTCGACGAAACTGCGGCGATGGGGTGCGGGACTCGTGCTCGCATCCGTGGCCGCGTGCTCCGACGTGACCGGCCCCGGCTCCACGGAGTTGCTCCAGGAGCAGGGCCTCTCGCTTGCCGAGCTGCAGCAGCAGGTCCGTGCAACCACGGCCCGCGTGGAGATCATCCTCCGCGAGAACGGACCCGTGGCGCGGCGGGTGGCCATCAAGACCGGTGATGAACTGGCCGAGGAGGAGCGACTCCTTGGCATGGTGACGGGCATTGCGGTCGAGGGCACGGAGGGCACGCTGACCCTCGCCTACGGCGCGCAGGTGACGTTCAACGGGGAGACGGGGTTCGCCGGCCTGGGTGACGACGCGCTGGGATTCGAGCAGTTCGTCGGCCACATGACGGAGGCGCTGGCCCTGGGTCGCGAGCCGCGGATCAAGGCCGTGCGTCCACCCCCCGATGCACCGCAGGATCCGGACGACACGTCGTTCCGTGCTGCGCTCATCCGGGTCACCGACGATGCGGTACCCGCGATGCTCGTGCTGAACGTGGATCAGGACAATCTCGTTCGCATGGACCCGCCACCGCCGGATGCCATCCTGACGGTGCTCGGTCTTCCCATCGAGATTCGCGTGAGCGAAGGGCTCACCGAGTTGATTCTCGATCGTGACCAACGCCATGAAGTGGCGTTCGAGGGCGAGGTGCTCGAGGTCCGTGAAAACGGGCTCCTGGTCCACCTGCGGCACCTCGATCGCACAATCGTCGTCCGCGTGGTGGATCGCACCAGGCTCGGCTTCAACGGCGAGGCAATCACCTCGCTGGCGCCCGTCATGCGGGCACTGGAGGCGGGCCAGAAGGTCTTCGCGGTCGGCGAAGGCATCCGTGCCGACGGTGAGGCGACGGTGCTCGCGATCGCCATCCGGTTCAAGACTGTCGAGGGCCGAGAGACCGTGAGCTTTGGCGGGGTCGTGCGTGAGGTGGACGCCGCGGCAGGCCTGCTGGCGCTGGTCGAGGGCCCCGTCGTCCAGATCGGACCCGACACGCGCCTCAAGATCAACGGCGAACCGGTCGAGTCGCTGGCGCGGATCGTCACGGCGCTCGAGGCCGGTCTCACGGTGTGGGCGTTCGGCGAGGGCGTCGTCGAGAGCGGGTCCGACCGAGTGCTCGCGGCCTTCGTCCGCTTTGAAGTGGACGACGGTACCGATCGGGTCGAGTTCGCCGGACGCGTCGGTTCCGTCGATCTGGAAGCCGGTACGTTTGCGATCGTTGAAGGCCCCACCATCACGGTTGGCGACCAGACCACCTTTGCAGACGGCAGCGCCCTTGCCGGTTTGGGAGGCGTCGCCGAGGCGTTGGCCACCGGATGGGCCGTGTACGTCGAGGGCTGGGGCGTCATCGTGACCGACGAACCGCGCGTGATCGCGGCAAAGGTGGTGAAGTTCAGGGTGCAGGACTAGGGCGGTCATAGGCGGTCTTGGGCGGTCACAGGCGGTCGGGGCGGATGGCGAGCCCCGGCCGCCTTGGTCGTTCGCGCACCCGTCGTCCTTGAAAACCGTAATCGCCTATCGTCGCCTGTCGTCCTCGGTACTATTTTCCTCCCATGCCCAAAGCGGCCGTCATGTCGGCGCCGCGCAAGGCCATCGAGGTGCGGGATTTCCCCGAACCGGACCTCGAACCCGGCGCGGTGCTCCTCGAAACCCTTGCGAGCGAGGTGTGCGGTACGGACGTACACCTGCACCACGGCCGCCTGAGCGGCGTGCCGTTTCCCATCATCCCGGGGCACGTGAGCGTCGGGCGGGTAGCCGCGCTGCGCGACGTGACCGCCGACGCCACCGGCGCTCCGCTCGCCGAGGGCGACACGGTGACGTTCTACGACGTCCACGGCACGTGCGGACATTGCTACCACTGTCTCGTGGCACGGCAACCGAACCGGTGTCCCGAGCGCCGCGTCTATGGCATCACCTATTCGGCCAACGACGGGCTCCTGGGCGGTTGGTCGGAACAGATCTATCTCAAGCCCGGGGTCCTCACGCTGAAGCTGCCGGCGACGCTCACCGCCGACGATGTCATTGGCGGGGGTTGTGGCCTGTTCACGGGGTTTGCCGCCGTCGAACGGGCCGAGGTCCCGATGGGATCGACCGTGCTGGTGCAGGGTGCGGGCCCGGTGGGGATCTCGGCGGCGGCGTTTGCCGTACTGCGGGGGGCCGCCCAGGTGATCATGATCGGCGCGCCACAGACCAGACTCGATCTCGCGAAACGGTTCGGCGCCGACACCGTGCTCCTGCTCGAGGCCACCTCCCCGCACGAGCGGGAACAGTTGGTACGGGATCGCACCGGAGGCCGCGGGGTCGACGTCGCGATCGAGGCAGCGGGTAACGCGAACGCCGTGCCCGAGGGACTCCGCCTTCTCCGCGATGGCGGCACCTACGTGATCGCCGGTCACTACACGGATGTCGGGCCCGTGAGCCTCAACGCGCACCAGGACATCAACCGCAAACACGCGCAAATCCGCGGCCAATGGGGCACGGATTTCACACATGTCGTGCGCGCGCTCGCCCTGGTAAACCGGCACCGCGAGCGGATGCCGTTTGCCGACATCATCGGCGCCCGGTACGGGCTCCAGGATGCCGGGCGCGCGTTGGCGGACGTCGAGGCGCTACGCGTGACCAAGGCCGTCATCCATCCCAATGGGGTAAAGGGGTGACGCTGCCGCCGTTCGCGACCTACCTGTTCGACCTCGACGGTACGATCCTCGACTCGGTGGCATTGATTCTGTCGTCGTACCGGCACACGGCGCTGGTCCACACCGGCGCGGCACCCGAGGACGCCGTGTGGCTGGCCGGGCTGGGCACACCCCTCCGCACCCAACTGCGACACCTGAGCGAGGACCCGGCAGTGATCGAGGCGATGGCCGAGACGTACCGGGAGCACAACCTGAGCAACCACGATGCCATGGCCCGGCCCTACGACGGCGTCGTCGATGCGGTGCGTGCGCTCGCGAGTCGCGCTGAGCTGGGGCTCGTGACCAGCAAGTTGCACTACGGCGCGCTGCGCGGGCTCCGGACCGCCGGGCTCGAAGACGCGTTCGACGTCGTCATCGGCGCCGACGACGTTCCCCGCCACAAGCCGGACCCCACCCCGGTCCTGGCCGCCCTGGAGCGACTCGGGGCGAGCGCGACCTCCGCCGTCTTCGTGGGGGACTCGCCGCACGACATGGCCTCGGGTCGCGCGGCCGGCGTACGGACGGCAGCGGCACTCTGGGGACCATTCCCGCGGCAGGCCCTGGAACCCCACCAGCCGGACTTCTGGCTGGGAACCCCAACGGAACTGCATAGCCTCTAGGGGCGCGCTCTCGCGGCCGCTCCCGCGTGGCGGTACCCTTCGGACACGACCATGGACCAATTCACGAACTGGTGGCAGGAGTCCATTGGGCTCAGCCCGGGGTTACAGCAAGACCTCCTGACTTCGCTCGGTGTGGTCGCGGTCCTCTGGCTCCTCCGGCGGCTCGTTCTCAACATCGTCTGGCGGCGGGTGGACGACGTCCGGGTCCGCTACCGGTGGCAGAAGACCACCTCGTACATTGCCGTCCCCATCGGCATCTTGCTGATCGGCTGGATCTGGTTCGAGGGCGTGGGCCCGCTGGCGACGTTCCTCGGCCTCGTCTCCGCGGGCATCGCGATTGCGCTCAAGGACATCCTGGTCAACCTGGCCGGGTGGGTCTTCATCCTGTGGCGGCGCCCGTTCGAGTTGGGAGACCGGATCCAGATCGGCGAGCAGGCCGGTGACGTCATTGACATCCGCATCTTTCAGTTCTCCCTCCTCGAGATCGGCAACTGGGTGCACGCCGACCAGAGCACGGGACGCATCGTCCACGTGCCCAACGGCAAGGTCCTGACGGAGGCAACGGCCAATTTCACGCGGGGATTCCAGTACATCTGGAACGAGCTGCCGGTCCTGCTCACGTTCGAGAGCAACTGGGAGAAGGCCAAAACGCTGCTCCAGCAGATCGCCGAGCGGCACGCGGCGCATCTCACCGACGCCGCGCAGCGGCAGGTCAAGGAGGTCTCGCGGCGCTTCCTGATCTTCTATCAGACGCTCACGCCCACCGTCTACACGAGCGTCGAGGACAGCGGCGTCCTGCTCACCATCCGGTATCTGTGCGCACCGCGCGAGCGCCGTGGGACGGCCCAGGCCATCTGGGAGGATGTCCTCCGGGCCTTCGCGCAGCACGCGGACATCGACTTCGCCTACCCGACACAGCGTTTTTACGACAATCGGGTGGAGGGGAAGCAGGCCGGACCGCCGTAGCGGACTGGGCAGGGCGGCAGCGCGGCAGAAGAAACAAGAGCAGAGGGACGCAAGAAGCGGATGAGAGGGGCAGAGGGGCAGAGAGAAAGCGTTGGCGGGTCTGGAGCCCCCACTTCCTCTTCTCTGCCCCTTCTGCCCCTTCTGCCCCTTGAAACTCCCAACCATCCCACCCGTTAAAGAGTCCAACGAGCAATCACCACGGAAGCTCCGCACCCGAGTCACTGGAGGTCACATGTCGTCTCCCCACACGTCCGGCGCCGTCCTGCTCGCCGGCCTGCTGCTCCTGCCGGGCGGACTGGCGGCCCAGACCGTCGAACGCTACGAGCTGGCCGGCGACCACGTTGCCGTCTTCAATCTGGCCGGCTCGGCCACGGTCGAGGCCGGGACCGGGTCCGCCGTGGTCGTCGAAGTGCGACGGCAGGGCCGGGATGCCGGGCGCCTCGAGATCCAGCAAGGGCCCATCGGGCAGGGACAGACGCTGCGGGTGGTCTATCCCGATGCGGACGTCCAATTCCACGAGAACGGCTGGAGCGGGCGCACCCAACTGCGGGTCAATCCAGACGGGACGTTCGGCGGCTGGTCGGATCGTCGCGACGGCTCCCGTCGGGTGACAATCACGTCTGATGGCGGCGGCACGGAGGCCCACGCCGATCTTCGCATCCTCGTGCCGCGTGGACAGGAGATCAACGTGTACCTTGGCGTCGGCCCCATCTCGGCAGCCAATGTCACCGCCGACCTCCGGCTCGACGGCTCGTCGGGCAGGGTCACCACCACCGGGACCACCGGCATGTTGGTGGTGGATGTAGGGTCCGGCGCGGTGCAGGTCACACGTCACACCGGCGACGGATCCATCGACACGGGATCCGGTTCCGTGGAGATCACCGAAGCGCGCGGCGACGAGCTGTCCATCGACACGG
>JAOUDR010000192.1 GCA_029859185.1 Gemmatimonadota bacterium | reverse complement strand
GCGACGTTCGTGAAGCAGTAGCCAACGACCCGTCAGCCTACGACGCAGGAGCGCCCTGCCGGATGGCGGGGCGCTCCGTGTTCCTGCCGACATCATGTTCTCCGGGCTAGCGCCGGCCGAACGTACCCATCACGACATCCCACGCCGGACTGGTCACCCCGAAGTCCTTGGTGGAATCGTTGTAGTGGTGCCGGTAGTGGTGCTTCTTGAGATAGAGCAGCACTGGATTGTGCAGCGAGAAGTGATGCACCGCGTAGTGGATCGTGTCGTAGACCAGGTAGCCGGCGACGAACCCGGCGAAGATGGTCGGTCCAATGCTCGGCCCGGCGATCCATCGGAACAGGGCGAAAAAGAACACCGCGAGCGGGATGCTCACCGAGGGGGGCAACACCAGCCGCTTGGTGTCGTTCGGGAAGTCGTGATGCACGCCGTGCGCGATGAAATAGTGGCGCTGCCGGAACGTCTGCATGTGTTGCAGCGCCGGCTCGCCGGGCGGGAGGCTCCCCACGATATCCCGGACCTCGGTCTCGATCTTGGGGCCGGCGTGGAAGACGAACCGGTGGGCAAAGTACTCCATTGGGGTCCATAGGAGGACACCGAGGACCGCGTACGCCACGACCTCTGTCGCCGGCAGGCTGCCGGCCGCGATCGCCAGCGTGACCGTAATGACGGGGATGTAGATGATGTGCGGAACGGTCCAGTGCACGTGTGAGAAGAATTCCATCCAGTTGTACTTGAACATCCGGACGGACTCATCCTTGTTTGACACGTACTGCTTGGCCATGGCGCTCCTCCAACGGACGCGGACGAAGTTCACCCGGAAAATGCGAGTGACCTACGGCCTCGGGAAGCGCAAAGGCGGACCTTCATGTCCAGTTCACACGCTCTTTAGGCAGGTCAACGCTAGCGGCGTACCTGTGTGACCGCTCGTAACTGCTCCCGTACCGCTCCGGCCTTCCCGCTGTCCTCCAGCGCCCGCCACACG
The DNA here is from genome assembly GCA_029859185.1 of Gemmatimonadota bacterium. Classification (GTDB taxonomy): domain Bacteria; phylum Gemmatimonadota; class Gemmatimonadetes; order Gemmatimonadales; family GWC2-71-9; genus JAOTWJ01. The sequence goes on along the minus strand of JAOUDR010000192.1, from coordinate 5,093 downwards.
GCAGCAAGGAACGCGGCGTCCACATAGCCCGGCGGAGATCCGACGTCAGGGGTCGCAAGGCCGAGGTCTCGCCGGAAGGCATCGACGGCGTCGACGAGGTCCTGCGTGTAGACCATGGCGTCACGGCGGCGCGCGATCGTTTCCTCTTCCGGGCGATAGCGCCCCAGGGCGTGCAACATGACGCGGAGCTGATACACGTCACTGCCAGTGAACTGCTGGAGCTCCCGGAACCCGAGCGTCTCAGAGATGGTCTCGTAGATCCGACGGAGCTCGGCCACCGGCGTCGGGTGTTCGCAGACGTTGATCTGTGCCGTGATCCCGTCCGGCCGGCGCGACATGCCGGGTCGCGCATCCGCGACGACCACGGCCGCGGATTGCGCGCGCCCCTTTCGCGCATCGCCGCCCGCGGCCTGCCCGGCGGCCAACGCTTCGATCAGCCGGTCCGCGAGATGCCGTCCGCTTGCCGCACTCGCCTCGAACGTGGTCCCCACGGCGTCGAGCACGGCGGGGCCCACCAGCAAGTTGCCCTGTGTCACGTAGTGAGGCCCGGCGCGGTGGCCGGCCCACGCGTTCGTGCTGTCTCCGGTGTGTTGCGCGCTCCCGCCGCGGAGACCTACGACCCCCACCTGGCGGCGGGCGGCCCCGGGGTCGGCCGCCGTCGCACGGCGCAGTGCCTCCGGCGCGGAGACTCCGTCGGCGAGCAGGTCGAGGAGCTCGGGGCCGTACTCCACCCGTGTGAAGGCCTGTGTCGCCACCGCGCCGACGCCCGCGCGCACCCACGGTACGGCGTTCCCCACGCAGGCGACCCGCGTCGTGACCGCCACGCCGACCTCTCCGGTCGCCGTATCCACGGCGGCAATCGAGAACGTGGCAAACCGCAGCGTATCGCCCCAGGCGACCGGTTCCTGGGCCACGGCCGCTACCGGCCACAGCAGACAGAGCACGAGCGTGGCACGTCGCATCCATCCTCCTCGGTCAACGGTGAGGCAATGCCGGCAACCGCGCACCACACTGGCTTTCACGCCGATTTCAGAGAAGCTTTAGTGCCCGGGTGTGCAATTACCCTATTGGGGTAGCAGGTGGCATGAGCAGTAGGTGATCCGCGGTCACCCGCAGCTTCCGTGGCCCAAGGTATCGCCAAACCAGATAAGGGAGAAGCACCATGCGACGTTACACGTTTGCGGCTTTCGCGCTCGCGGCTGCCGTGCTCGCCGTGCGCCCGTTGGGGGCGCAGGAACTGGTCAGGGAGTACCCGGGACTCGAGACCGGGACCATGTGGACCTTCGACGTCCCGCCCCTCGCATACTGGGCGGCCCGCTACGACTTCCGGCCGGCCACGGGCTGGCTCGACCATGTGCGGCTCTCGTCGGTCCGGCAACCCGGGTGTTCGGCGTCCTTCGTTTCGGGGCAGGGCCTCGTGATGACCAACCACCACTGTGCCCGCGGCTGCATCGAGGCGGTGACACGCGAGGGCGAGGACTTCATCGAGGACGGGTTCTACGCCGCGACGCGTGACGAGGAGCGGTCCTGCCCGAACTTCTGGCTCGATCAACTGCTCTCGATTCGTGACGTGACGGACAGCGTCGTTTCGGCGGTGCCGAGTGGCGTGACCCCGACCCAGGCGGCAGAGGCCCGGGCAGCGGCCATCGTGGACATCCAGGATCGGTGCCGGGCCACCGGTGAGAGCCTGAACTGCCAGGTCGTGACGATGTACCGGGGCGGGCAGTACAAGCTCTACACCTTCCGCCGTTACACCGACGTCCGGCTGGTCTTTGCCCCCGACGGGACCGCGGCGTTCTTCGGTGGTGACCCGGACAACTTCACGTATCCGCGCTACGACCTCGACATCAGCTTCTACCGCGCCTATGAGGATGGCCAGCCGGTTGAGTCGACGGACCACTTGGTGTGGAGCGCCCAGGGATCGGCTGAAGGGGATCTCGTCTTTGTCGTGGGCAATCCCGGCTCGACCGGTCGACTCAACACGATTGCGCAGATGGAATACCTGCGGGACGTGCAGTACCCGGCCCAGCTCACCGGCTATGCGGCGCGCATCCCTGTGCTGCACGATCTGAGCAGCGCCGACCCTCAGCGTGCCCGCACGTACCGGAACCAGATCTTCGGCCTCGAAAACAGCCAGAAGGCCGTCACCGGGTACCGCGCCGGGCTGCTCGATCCAGGCCTGATGGAGTGGAAGGCGACGTGGGAGAAGGAGTTCCGGGCGAAAGTCGCCGCCAATCCGGATCTCAAGGCTCAGTACGGCAGTGCGTGGGACGAGATCGCAAAGATCCGCGCGGCGCTCGCCAGCGTCGACGCGCGGCGACGCTATCACACCTTCAACATGTACGGCTCGCGGCTCATGAACGTGGCGGGCATGCTGGTGCGCGCGCCGATCGAAATGGCGAAGCCGGACGCCGAACGGGCGCGTCCCTACCAGGAGGCCAACCGCGCGCAACTCGAGCGCATGCTGGGCGGGACGGTGGACACGCTGTATGAGCGTCGCATCCTCGCGGCGTTCTTCGAGGGTATGGCGCACGAGTTGCCGGCGGGCGACCCGGTCCGGCGTGTGGCGCTCGGCAACCGAGCACCGGAACAGGCGGCGGCGACGATGGTCGGCCAGACGGTGCTGACGAACCCAGAGCAGGTCCGCGGCCTGTTGACCGGCGGTTCGGCGGCCGTCGCGGCCTCGTCGGATCCGTTCATCGCACTGGCGCGGGTGATCGAACCGCTCGAGCGGGAGTTGGGCGCGAAGGTGACCGACCTCTTCGATCGCGAGGCGCAACAGGACGAGCGCATCGCCCGGGCGCTGCTGGCGGTGTTCGGGAACTCCGTGGCGCCGGACGCCACGTTCAGCCTGCGCATCTCGGACGGCGTCGTCGCGCGCTATCCCTACAACGGCACCATCGCGGCGCCGTACACGACGTTCTACGGTCTGTATGACCGGTGGACCGCGTTCAAGGGGCAGGACCCGTGGGTCATGCACCAGCGGTGGATCGACGCAAAGGACAAGCTCGATCTCGCGACGCCGATCAACGCCGTCTCCACGAACGACATCATCGGCGGGAACTCCGGGAGCCCCGTCATCAATCGCGATGGGGAAGTCGTGGGTCTCATCTTCGACGGCAACATCGAGCAGCTTCCCAACCGCTTCCTCTATACGCAATCCGTGGCTCGCTCGGTGTGGGTGGACGCCCGGGGCATCGTGGAAGCGCTCCGGAAGGTGTACGGCGCGGGGACGTTGGTGGACGAGCTGCTCGGACACTAGCGGACCGGACGGTCCGGGCTGGCAGTAGGGCAAAGCGCCCGCCACCGCGTTGCGGTGACGGGCGCTTCGTCCGGGGCCCTCGTTCAGGGCGGGGTCAGCATCTGGTAGTATGCGGTCACATCAAATCCGGTCGGATCCACCTCGTAGTACCGGCCGCGGTAGAAGATCCCCGTGGTCGGGAAGTAGGGCGGCGGGCTCGAATAGGCGCACGCGTCGTAGGAGTACCGCTTGAGGTAACCCGTGCCGCCCGTGCCCGCGATGGTGCCCACCGCGCCGCGCTGTCTCTGGATGATGCCGCCCGTGAGATAGAGGCATCCGCGGCCCCACGGCTTGGTCTCGCACGCCTCGGCGGTGCGCGCGTTGAGCGAGGTCGGGCTCGCGTAGTTTTCGACCGTGAAATTGTCCAGCGCGAGCACGACGCTGTGAATGAACTCGTCGCGGCTCTCGTCGAACGTGTAGTAGCTGCCGTTTCCGATGGCATCGACCGGGGCGTTGATCGTGTTGTCGGCAACGACCACGTCTACGCCGCTGAAGAGGCCCATGATATCGTTGCAGGTTCCGGCGCCGGGGTCGGTGGCGTATGTGAGATCGTCGCCGATGATGATCTCGTCGGTCGCGGCCACGGTGACCCTTCCCCGCAAGACGCCGCTCACCACGACTTTACCCGTGACGAAGATGACGCCCTTGAAGTTGGGGTTGAGCGCCCGCGTGATTGGGAACAGGTACGCCGCATCTGGCCGGCCGGCGAGCAAGCCGCTCACCGCGCCCGGCCACGTCTGCCAGGCCCCCGTGCCATCGTTCGCCACGAAGCCGTTCGAAATCTCGGGCGCGCCGCCGAGATAGCAGCGCCGACCGGCGCCGACCGCCGCGTTCTGCCAGCTATCGGCGCCGGTGGTGCCGTGCGCGCTGAGGGTCTTGAACAGCCCGGTCCCCTCGACATGCCCGCAGTTGTTCGAGTTCTGGAGTCCGGTTCCCGACGATTTGTCGGCCGACACCCAGTTCGCGTCGTTCGACTTGTAGACGCGGATGAAGCCCTCGTTGGCGCCGTTCACCTGGCCGTCCCCATCGAGGTCGATGGCGATGAACTCGATCCGCATCGTGGCCTGGCCGCTCGATCCGGAGGTCGAGCTCGTGAAGTCCGTACTCCCGGCCTGCGCCTGAACCTTCAGCTTGTTGAGATCCGCCGTAGTCGGCATGGGAATCCTTGGGGCGTTTTCCGTGTACCCCTGTGCAAACGTGCCATACGCGGCGCCCTGCACGGTCTTCGCGGTCGTCACCGAGCCCCAGAACGTGGCGCCGGACGAGTAGATCTTGAGGTTGTCGTTGGTGTGCACCGGACCAAAGATCTGGTCGCCGCCGCCGAACGAGATGTTCGCGGGCTCGATGTCCGTGAAGTAGGCGAACTTCGCGAAGCTCTCCTGCGTCATCTCCGAGCGGCGGATCACCCGGTTGCCGAAGCGGTCGCTCGCAACCGAGACGACGCTCCCGAACACGCCGTACTGGCCGGACGTGATGCCCGTCGGGCCTACGTACAGCGATCGGGTGACGTCCGGAATCGCCGTGCCGTTGGCGTCAACGACTTGCGCGTTGTTCTCGAGTATCGCGAACCCCGAAGCGGGGTACAGGGTCCTGTCGCCGTTGACGCGCGACCGTGCCTCCTCGAGGCCGGCGTCCGCGACGGCTTCCAGCGCCATCTGCCGGTCCGCGTAGCGGTTGATCAGCGAGTTGGTCGTGCTCAGCATCATCGAGGCCGTCGCCAGCACCGAAATGACGAGCAAGACGAGCAAGACCGTGATCAGGGCGATGCCCCGTTCGTCGTGGAGGCTGGGCG
>JAOUDR010000005.1 GCA_029859185.1 Gemmatimonadota bacterium | reverse complement strand
CCGCGCAGGCGCCTACCGAACCGGTTCGTGACCCGCTGGAGCCCACCCCAAAACAGCCCATGGTGGACAATCATGAAGTCGGCCCGTCGGGCAACGGCCGCATCGATGGCTGCCTGGCTGACATCGACCGCGCCGAGGATCCGCGTCAGGCGACCGGAGTTCTCAACCTGGAGCCCATTCAGCGCCTGGGGATAGTCGGGGAGTTCACCCACTCGGAGGAAGCGATCCAGGTACTCGGCCAGCTGCTCGCTGTTCATCGGATTGGTCATCGGCCGCACCTCATATACAGGGCACCATGATGACAGAAATACGACATCGAACGATCTCTTGCAGCTACGTTGATTCTCACTAAGCCACTCACAAACAACGACTTACTGTGCTAGGTAGAACCCAGTGTCTCCGGGATGGTTGAAAACTGCCCTGTTGGTCTCATGAGGATGGCGGCTCGGGGACTTCGGGATCGATCATCCTCACCAGGCCATTGATCTCTCCCCCCTCCTGCACGACCAGGGACTTGGTATTCACGTCGCCGTGGATCACAGCACCGCCCTGAACCTCGATCCGCTCGGTGGCCGAGACACCGCCCTCCACGCGCCCACCGATGATCGCTTCGGCGGAGTGCACGTCCCCTTCGACTGTGCCGCCGCGGGCGACCAGCACCTGCCGATCCGCTCGAACGGTGCCGACGATCGTCCCTTCGACCTTCACCACCCCCGTTGTGGACAGCTCGCCCTCGAGTTTGGCGCCCGGGGCAATGATGGTGAGCGCGGCTTCGCTGCGGGCCGTGCGGTCGGAGCCAGTTGCCATGGTCAGGGAGCCTCCCGAACGACAGTGCGTGGGTCGATGGCGCGGGCGCCGCGCCTGATCTCGAAGTGTAGGTGCGGGCCAGTGGACCGTCCGGTCGAGCCCGCGAGGGCAATCACCTGCCCGGCCGCCACCGTGTCCCCCTCGCTGATCAGAAGCCGGGACGCGTGGCCGTAGAGGGACTGGTAGTCGCCCGGGTGATCCAAGATGACGAAAAGGCCGTACTCGGCGTCCTCGCCGAGTTCGGCAACTACGCCGCCCCCTGACGCGCGAATCGGGGTGCCGATTGGGACCGCGATGTCCAGGCCCGAATGCGTCTCGTCCCGCGGACCAGGGCTCACTTGGCCTCGCGTGATGATCCCACGGCGGTCGAGGGGCCAGTGGATTGGTGGAGACAGCCCGTCCTCGAACCGTGCAGGGGCCTCCGGCGGCTGCGCTTCGATTGGTGCCACCGCCAAGACCGGCTCCGCGAGCGGGGTTTGCATCGCCAGCACGATGCGCCCCCCCATCATCTCACGGATCTGTTCGTAGCGTTGCTCGGCTTCGTCGAGTCGGCGCGCGAGCTGCTGCACCTGATCGCGCTCCGCTTCGAGCCGCGCGATCCGGTCTCGCAGTCCAGGAACGGATGACGCGGTTCGCACGATCGGAGCGTACAGCACTCCCCCGAGGATGATGCCGACGCCGAGGGCACCTGCACCAAAGAGCAGTGTCCGCGCCACCCAGAGGGGAAGGCGGAACTGGCGCGAGTGCGGGTCGCCGTCGCGGTGGACGACGACGGTCACCGCCTTGTCGTCAGTCATCCGGCGTAGGGCTCCCCGAGAATCAACTCGAGCAGCCGTGCGAGGTCGTCGTTGGAGTAGAAGGTGACCGTGAGCCGGCCGCCCTTGCCCCGCTTGGCGACGAAGACATCGGTCTTGAGATGCCGTCGCAGCGCATCCTCGACGCGCCGCACGTCGGTGTCCGGCTTGCGCGCGCTACGCCGCCCCGCGCGCGGTCGGCGCTGCGGCGCGCGGTCGCCGCGCGCCAGCGCCTCGAGCTCACGCACCGAGAGGTCATCGTCCACCGCGCGCCGGGCAAGCGTGGGAATCGTCCTGAAGTCGTTGACCAGCAGCAACGCGCGGGCGTGGCCGGTTGAGAGCGCTCCTTGGTGCACGAGGTCCTGCACCGCATCGGGGAGCTTGAGCAGGCGCAGTGCGTTGGCTACGGCCGGCCGACTCCGGCCCACCAACTCGGCTAAATCGCCCTGCGACACCCCGAACTCTCCCATCAATCGCTGGTACCCCCGGGCCTCGTCGATGGGCGACAACTGGTCGCGCTGCAGGTTCTCAACCAGGGCAAGCGTGAGGAGCGTGCGATCGTCCACGTCGCGGACGATGGCGCCGATCGCACTCCACCCCAGCCGAGCGGCGGCCCGCAGTCTGCGCTCGCCGGCAATCAGCTCGTATCCACCGTTGGCCGAGCGTACGACGATCGGTTGCAGTAGTCCCGAGATGCGGAGCGAGTCCGCAAGCTCGCCTAGGGCATCGTCATCGAAGACGCGGCGCGGCTGATAGGGATTGGGACGAACCTGATCAACCGCGAGCTGGACCAGGGTTCCATCAGCCGTCGCCTCGGACGTCGTCGGCGACGGACCGAGCAACGCCTCGAGGCCCCGACCGAGTCGCCGTTTTGGCTGACCCGCGCTCACGCGCCCTTCACTCCCCGCACCCGGGTCGGCGTGCCTAACGAGGCGATGCGGCGGATCAACTCCTGGGCGAGCGCGAGGTAGCACTTGGCGCCAACGGAGTGCACATCGTAGAGCAAGATCGGCTTCCCAAAGCTCGGCGCCTCGGCGAGGCGCACGTTCCGCGGGATCACCGTCCGGAAGACCTTGCCCGCGAAATACTCCTGCGCTTCGGTAGCCACCTGCCGGGAGAGGTTCAGGCGGCTGTCGTACATGGTCAGCAGCACGCCGTCGATGGCGAGCGCCGCATTGAAATTCTGCTGCACGAGCCTGATCGTGTTCAGCAACTGGGATAGCCCCTCGAGCGCGTAGTACTCGCACTGGATGGGAATCAGCACGGCGTCCGCCGCAGTGAGCATGTTCAACGTGATGAGCCCGAGCGACGGAGGGCAGTCGATCAGGATGACGTCGTACGCGTCGCGCAGCGGCGCCAGGGTGCGGCGCATGACCGTCTCCCGCGCTCTGCGGGACACAAGCTCGATCTCTGCACCCACCAGGTCCTGGGTTGCCGGCACGACATCGAGCAGCGGGAAGTTGACCTCGCGCTGGACGACCTGTTGGATGGCGCTGTCACCCAACAGCGCCTCGTAGAGCGAGCCCGAAACGGCCGCGCGATCGACCCCGACGCCGCTGGTGGCGTTGCCCTGGGGGTCGCCGTCGATCAGCAGCGTCCGGGTTTCCGCAGCCGCCAGCGACGCCGCCAAATTGACGGCCGTCGTGGTCTTACCGACGCCGCCCTTCTGATTTGCGATCGCGATGACTCGGCTCATGTGTCGTAAATATATTACTTACAATGTTTTATACAATAAGTGGCTCGGTGATACTGCGGCTGAACTTACCGCGGCGGAATATACGGGGCTCGCACTATAGCGTAAAGCGCGCGGCGCCGATCTGTTTCACGTGAAACACGCCGGTGGCTCGATGTCAAAGACCAGTGGCGGCGGGATGGTAGCCACCGAGTCGTGGAGTCAACTCGGGTTACCGACGCGAGAGGCACCGCGCTCGCCGCGCGAGGTGGTTCGCTAGCGAACCAGGCGGAGGAAGTAGACGTCCGCGTCCGTATCCGGATTGACGAGCGAAAATGCCAGGACCGTCCCGTCGCCGTCGATGGCGGGAGCGAATCCTCCGGTCGTACCCACGATGGGGGTGATCACGCTGCTCGCAAGATCCACCCAGCGGAGGTCGGGACCGCGGACGACGAGCCGGTCTCCGGCGGGGGCAAATGCGGGGTCGCGCCCCTCTGTTAGGACTTGCTCTGCTCCCGACTCGAGGTTCCGCACCACGATTTCCCAACTCGTGGCCGTCACCTCGACGTGCTCCTCATTGCACGAGAGGAACCCGAGCGGGATCGAGAAGGTCGTGACGATGGAGTCGAGCCCGAGGGGTCGCGCGAAGGCCAGGAGACGCCCATCGGCGCTCACCGCGGGATACGCACCGGTCCCGATCAATACGGGAGGCGCCGACGTGTCGGTCAGGCTTGCCTGCCAGATCTGTTCGCCATCCGAGATGATCGCCTCGACCGATCCGGCCAGAAGCACCGGGCCGAACGGATTGGCTCCCCTCTCATCAGCATCCCGCACCGCAGGACCCACCCGGACCCTCTGCTGCGTCGTCCCTCGGCCGGTAACCGTGGGGATGGAGACGAAACGCCTGGGCAAGGATGCCAGCGGCGTCCCGTCTGTGGCCGGAAGTGTGTAGAGCGTGATGGCCACCGGAGACGGTGTTCGCGGGGCCGGGCCTGGGGTGCCGGCGCTCGTCACCGAGCTGTCGGGGCAACCGTCAAGTCCCGGAGCCGCAACATGCCACGCGCCAAGCACCCGCAGGGCGCCGTCGCTCGTCAGGGTCCCGACCGGATGGAGGAGGGCCGGTCGATACGCCGCCACCTCCTCGCGCACCACCCCGCTGTCGAGTGGGACGCTCGCCAGAATCCAGTCCTTCCCAAACGGCGCGAGGTCGTACGTCCGGAACAGAAGCCGACCGTCCGGCAAGAAACCGCGCACCGCATCGGGACCGGGTCCAAACGTGACCCGGTAGCGTCCCGCCTGGTCTTGGAGGGGGGTGAACGACGGCGGTTCGACAATGACGTCGGACGGCGACTCGCACGCGAACGAGCCTGCCATCAGGAGCAGCCCCCAAGCGATCGAGGACCAGAGTTTCACGTGAAACACCGTCGTAGTATTGTATAATCCATTGTCACACAACGTTTTATGACACTCGCTTAGGCCGATGCGCGTCGGCGCCGCACCACTTCGTGCACGATTGCCTGGAGGTCGGACGGACTCACCCCCGGGATTCGTGACGCCTGTCCGAGCGATCCCGGCTTCACCTGGTGGAGTTTCTGTCTTGCCTCAGTGCTCAGGCTCAGGAACCCCAAGTACTGAAGATCGTCCGGCAGGGCGAAGTCCGCGAGTTCGCGGAGCCGAGCGGCTGCCTCACGTTCTCTAAGGAGGTAACCCTCATAGCGAATCTCGATCTCGGCGGAGTGCCACGCCTCCGGCGTCACGTCACTCGGCACCCCACCTGTCGCCAGGAGGAGCGCACGCAGATCCATGCCCGGGCGGCGGACGAGGTCAATGACCTTCTGCCGCTCGCTGATCGGCCGCTCACCGGCCGACTCCAGGAGGGGATTGGCCGCCTCAGGAGTGAGATTGCCCTCGTGCGCCAATGCGATGACCCGATCCTCCATCTCCAGACGCTGTTCTACCGCCTCCCACTCCTCCGCCGTGAGCAGCCCGAGCTTCCTCGCCATGGGACCAAGTCGCGCCAACGCGTTGTCTTGGCGGAGTAGCAATCGATACTCCGCGCGAGACGTGAAGAGTCGGTACGGCTCGTCCACCCCGCGGGTGACCAGGTCGTCTGTTAGAACGCCGATGTAGGCCTGATCTCGGGTGAACACGACCGGCTCGTCGCCACGAAGCGCGTGGACCGCGTTGATGCCGGCCGCAACACCCTGGGCGGCTGCCTCCTCGTACCCCGTTGTCCCGTTGATCTGGCCGGCGAAGAACAAACCCGGAACGGCCTTGACCTCAAGCCACGGCGTCAGCTGGTGTGGCGGGTAGTAGTCGTACTCGATCGCATATCCCGGCCGCGTCATGCGCACGTGCCCGAGCCCCGGGACCTGGCGCAGAAACTGTTCCTGCACTTCGGCGGGCAGTGACGTCGAGAGGCCATTCACGTACAGCTCGTCGGTGTGCAGTCCTTCCGGCTCGAGGAAGACCTGATGTCGCTCCGCGTTGGGGAACTTGACGATCTTGTCCTCGACCGACGGACAATACCGCGGGCCCCGCCCGGCAATCGCTCCGCCGTAGAGGGCCGATTCGCCGAGATTCGCCTGGATGATCTCCTTCACCTCCGGCCCGGCCCACGTGATCCAGCATGGACGATCCCCCGGACGGGGGGCGTTCGTGTAGTGGCTGAAGCGAAACTCCTCTCGCTCGCCGTCCTGCCGTTCCAGCTTCGCGTAGTCGACAGAACGGCCATCGATCCGCGGTGGTGTCCCGGTCTTGAACCGGTCGACCTCGAGGCCAACAGCTTCCAGCTGCTCGGCCAGGTCTACCGCCGCCGGGTCGCCGGCCCGTCCGCCCGCGATCTGCGTTTCCCGACCCATGTGAATCCGGCCGCGGAGGAACGTCCCCGCGGTCACGACCACGGCACGTGCCCGGATCTCGACACCCGTCGTCGTGCGCACACCAACGGCCCGGCCCTGCTCCTGGAGCAGGGCAGCGGCCGTTCCCTGGAGGAACTCGATCCCCTCGAACCGTTCCAGTTCCTGCCGCATCGCCAGGCGGTAGAGACTCCGGTCGCACTGGGCGCGCGGCGCCCAGACGGCCGGTCCCTTGGATCGGTTGAGCATGCGAAACTGGAGGCAGGCCCGGTCCGTGGCCCGGCCCATCACCCCACCAAGGGCATCGACTTCTCGCGCCACGGTGCCCTTGGCAATGCCCCCGATCGCCGGGTTGCAGGACATCTGACCGATGGTCTCGAGGTTCGAGGTCAGGAGCAGCACGCGTGCGCCGAGGCGGGCCGCGGCGGTGGCGGCTTCGGAGCCGGAGTGGCCTCCACCTATCACAATCAGGTCAAAGGACATTGGCGTCGGGATGAGGGAGGTAGGATAGACGGCAAGACGGCAAGCCGGCAAGCGGTTGGCGGGGATTGGGCGCCAGATTGCACCGGGGCGGGATGTTCTGGTTACCAGGCCCTTCGCCCCTCCCGCCACCTTTGGTCCATGCCACCGTACAGGAATCTCAAGGCGTGGGAGCATGCGCAGCGGCTCGCCATCGAGTGCGTCAAGGCGGCTCGGCGGTTTCCGGAGTACGAACAGGATGCTCTGGCTGATCAGTTCCGCCGGGCCGCCTACAGCGTCCCGATCAATATCGCGGAAGGAAGCGCCCGAAAGGGATCGCGGGAGTACAAGCGGTTCCTAGACATCGCATCGGGATCGTTGGCGGAATTGGAGACCATCCTCGGGATCGCCAAGGAACTCGGCTACATCCCGCCCGCCGACTACGTCCGCCTCGACACCCAGGCCTCCGAGACCGGCAAGACACTCTACGGTCTACTCCGAAAGATCGGTGCCGCCGCTGCAAAAGGCAGAAAGGACCAAGGCTAGGCCCTAGGTCCTTTCAACCGCTCGCCGTCTTGCCGTCTAGCCGTCTAGCCTTTCACCCACCTCACCAGTTCCTTCAACCCTGGCTTCTTCCCATACGCCAGAATCCCCACCCGATAGATCCTCCCCGCAATCCACGTGATGACCACCACCGTGCCAAACAGGATTCCCAGCGAGCCGGCAACTTCGGTGAGCGGGACGGGCGATGCCGCCCAGCGCACCGGCATCGCGATCGGCGACGTGAATGGTACGAGGGACAACGTAAGCGCCATCGAACCATCGGGGTTGTTGAGGATACCGATCATCAGGACGGTGGGGATGACGAGCAGCATCACGACGGGTGTCTGCGCCTGCCGCGCTTCGGCCTCGGTATTCACCATGGCCGCCACCGCGGCGAACATCGCAGCGTAGAGGAAGTACCCCAGCAGGAAGTACGTCAAGAAGAGCAGGATCGTCCCGAGCGGCACTTCCGGGAATGACATCTGCCCGACGGCGGCGGCGGCCTCCGGGCCCTGGCCCAGCCACCGCGCGACGTCAGCCCGCCGATCAAGCAGCAGTTTTCCCGTACCCAACCAGATGCCCAGCTGGAGCAAACCGACGGCACCGACTCCGGCCACCTTGCCGGCCAACAACTGGAACGGCTTGAGACTCGAAACGAGGACCTCGACAATGCGTGTCGACTTCTCCTCCACGACCGCTCCCAGGACCTGGACGCCGTACAGCAGGATCGCCAGGTAGAGCAGGAACCAGATGAAGTATGCGAGGAAGAACGACGACTCCGCCGAGCCGCCCGTCACCTTGCCGTCCCGGATCTGCACCGTCGCGAGATCCACCGGAATCTGCGCCCGGGACACGACCGACAGCTCGACCCCCTCCCGCTGGAGGCGCTCGGCGAACACGCTGGACCGCAGCGTGGCCTGCATCGTCCGCATGTCCGTCAGCGAGGATACGTTCGAGCCGCGGTACTCGGCCTTGCCGTCCTCAACCGTGTTGTCCGTGATGAGCAGCATCCCGTCGAGCGGCGTCGTGCCGATCTCCTGGGCCAGTGCTACGGCCTGATCCTCGAGGCTCGCCAACGCAACCGCACGTCGCTCCACGCTGAGTTTCGGGATCTGCTGCATCGCCGCCGTCAAGCGCGTACCGAAATCGTCGCTGGTGGCGTCCAGCACCACCACGTTCCGCTCACCGCCCCCCCGTTCGGCCATGACGATGGGCAGCACGATCACGAGGCCCATGAAGACCGGACCCAGGATGGTCCCGATGAGGAACCACTTGGTACGCACTCGCTCGATGAACTCGCGCCGGATCACCACCATCAGCTTATGCACGGGCCACCTCCTCCGGCGATGTGGGAAGCGCCTGGGGGCCCGCAAGGTCGATGAAGATCTTGTGCAGCGTGGGCTCCGCGATCTCGAACCGGCTCACCACGACTCCCTGCCGCACGAGGGCTTCCAGTACCTGCTGGGCCTTCGCGCCGGCGGCCAACTCGAGTTCGGCGTAGTTCCCGTAGTTGTCGGCGCGTGAGATGAGCCGGGTGTCCGAGAGCACGCCATCCAACGCGGCCGATCGTTCCGCGGCCACGACGAGGTGGGAACCGCCGTGTTGACGCTTGATCTCCGCGAGTGGTCCGTCCACCACCTTCGTGCCCCGGGCGATGATGCAGACGGAGTCGCACAGCTTCTCGGCCTGTTCCATGATGTGGGTCGAGAACAGAATCGTGGTCCCCTTCCGCGACAGGTCGACCACGGTGTCCTTCATGACCTGCGTATTCACCGGATCGAGCCCGGAGAACGGCTCGTCCAGCACCAGGAGCTCGGGCTCGTGTAGCACGGTCGCGATGAACTGCACCTTCTGCTGCATCCCCTTCGAGAGATCGTCCGCCTTCTTCAGCGCCCAGTCCCCTAGTCCCAAGCGGGCGAGCCATTCCATAGCCCCCGCCCGGGCCTTCGCGCGCGAGACACCCTTGATCTCGGCCAGGAAGATCAGCAGATCGATCACCTTCATCTTCTTGTAGAGACCGCGCTCTTCCGGCAGGTAGCCGATCCGGTGGCTCAGATCCTTCCCGTCACCCCGTCCGCCGAACAGCGCCACCTTGCCCTCGTCCGGGTAGATGATGCTCATCATCATCCGGATCGTGGTGGTCTTCCCGGCACCATTTGGCCCGAGGAGCCCATACACGGCGCCCCGCGGGATCGCGAGCGAGAGGTCGCGCACGGCGGCAAAATCACCGTAGCGCTTGGTTATGGACTGTACCTCGACGACGATGTCTCTCATGACGTCGGCATTCCGGGGTTAGGGACGGAGCTTGGGAACCTTGGAGTCTCTCGACCAACGACGCGCTGGTCAAGGCGAGGGACAATGCGAGGCGAAGGCAGGCGATGGCCCCGAAGAGGCCTGAAGGGACTACTCCGCCTGCCGCTTTGGGGAACGCAGCGCCTGGCGATCCGGGTCCCAGCGCCAAAGGTTCTCGCCGGTGAGTCGCACGCCACCCCACCAACGGTGCATGCCATTGATGCGGATTCGGTCCTCCCGATTCTCGAGCACCGCCCGGCCCACGTCCGTCAGGGCCAGCGCCTCACCCTCCGACTGCAGGAGCGGGACGGGGCCCCGGGCAAGCCTGTGCGTGTACTGCAGGAACGACGCATCGCCGAGATAGATAGGATTCTCGAACTCCTGCGCCCGCTGGAACGCCTCGCCGATGGTGGACGCGCCGTCGGCGATCGCAGCCAACAACTGGCGCTCCGATCGAGCCAGCCCATCGCGCGCGGGTAGCTCCTCCAGGAAGCGCAGCAGCGCTCCTCTGAGGAACGGCAGGGGGTTCGTCTCGGCATTGAGGATGGCGATCACGGCTTCCGGCGTGGGAGCGCGCACGGCGCCCCACGCATCGATCGCGAGCGCGAGTTGCTCGTCCGTTACCGTCTTCCGTCCCTCGAAGTCCCGGCGGAGCTCCTCGTCTGAGAGGAGGCTCACGAAGCGGGCGTGACAGATGAGGCTCAACCGCTGCGGGCGCCGAACCGGGGCCCCAAACCAATCAAGCAACTGGATCAACTGGAGCTGGTCATACAGGTCATGCTCGAACCAGAGCACGACTTCGTCATCGTCGTGTGATGCCCGGAGCCTGCCGTCGCGACGACGGAAGTCCGATCGTATCTCGTCAAACGCGCCCCAACCACGATCCGCGATGAACCGGGCCCGTACGGTGGACAGCGCCTCCAGATCGAGACCGGCCGGAATCGGCCCGTCATGCAGCACGTCTTCCCACGGGAGCTTCTCGCCGCCGATACCGGCTCGCTCCATCGTCGCGACAGCGCTCGATCCGTTGGTGATGATCAGCACCAGTCAGACCCCTCCACGCTTCCGCCACTCTTCGATCGCGAGACCACCTGCATCCCGGTAGAACCCCAGATCCTCACCCGTCCGCAGCTTCGTGATGTAGGCAATCTGGCCCGTGTGCATGCCGAAGTGCTCGACCACGTGGTAGATGGCGCGGAACACGTTCGTGTCACGCCCCTGGATCCTCCGGTCCTGGGTGAGCACCGCCGGGTCGAGGTCGCCCAGCACCCGGTCCACGTCGCGCAGCGCCGTATCGAGCCGTCGCAGCAGTTCGTCCCGCGCCAGTGGACCCCGCTCGTCGAACTCCGCCTGACGGTGGCGCGCGTCCGGAGCGCCGCCCACGCCGCTCACGATCCACTGCCGGATGTTCCCGGCCAAGTGCAGGACCAGGTTGCCAATGCTGTTCGCGTGCTCGTTCGGCCGCCACCAGAGATCTTCATCCGACAACTCCGCCAGGCAGAGTCGGATCTTCACCGCGTACTCCTGCGTGAGATAGCGCCGCGACTCATCCAGGAACGCCTGCCCCAGGTCCATCAGGATGTCTCCGGATCCCGATGCACCGTCTCCGGCGAGAAGGCCGGCACGCAGACCGCGACGTATTCGGCCCCTTCGGCGCCTGGGGTGCTGTAGCGGACCCACTCACCCGCGTGAGCGATCACTCCCTGGCCAGCCTGAACGTCCATGGCGCCACCGTGGCTCTCTACTCGCAGGGTGCCACGGAGCACGACGGTGTATTCGTCGAATTCCGGTGTCTGCCCCGGTTCTTCCCATCCCGCCGGACTGATCATCCGCGCGATGCTCACACTGCGGGTGCCGGTGTTGGCACGCCCCACGAACTCGTTGATCGCCTTGGGTTTGGTGCCCACGCACGGAATCCGCGTTGGCTGGTCAATGAGCGTCGGCATCTGTACTCCCTGGCTGGGCGGGTGCACGCGCGGCGCGCGTGGCTGGGCTAGGACCGCGGCAGTTCCTCGAACTTCGCCGTGAAATGCCGCAAGTAGGGGGGCTCGTAGGTCATCCGCAATCCGGGGAACTCGGTCCGCTGCCGATACACCTCCTCGGCCGCCTCGACCAGGTAGTCCACATGACTCTGGGTGTAGACGCGCCGCGGGATGGCCAGTCGCACCAGCTCCAGCGCCGGCGCATGGTCACCGCCCCCGAACATCACGCTGCCGATCTCGACGGACCGGATGCCGGCTTCGCGGTAAAGGGCGCAGACGAGCGCCTGCCCCGGGAACTGCGCGGGCGGAATGTGCGGGAGCAGCTTGCCGGCATCGATATAGATGGCATGCCCCCCGGGGGGCTCGACGATGGGGAAGCCAATGGCCAGCAACTTCTCGCCGAGGTAGGCCGTCGACCGGATCCGGTAGGCCAGGTAGTCCTCGTGGATCACTTCGTCGAGACCCTGTGCCAACGCCTCGAGATCCCGGCCTGCCAATCCCCCGTACGTGACGAATCCCTCGGTGAGGATCAGCAACGCATCCGCGCGTTGCGCGAGCGCCTTGTCACGAATCAGCAGAATTCCGCCGATGTTGACGAGCCCATCCTTCTTGGCGCTGATCGTCGCGCCGTCGGCGAGGTCGAACATGTCGCGGACGATGTCACGGATCTCCCGCTGGCCCTGTCCGGGTTCCCGCTGCTTGATGAAGAAGGCGTTTTCGGCAAAGCGGCACGCGTCGAGGAACATCGGAATCCCGTGCCGGTCGCACACGGCCCGTACCGCCCGGAGGTTCTCGAGGCTCACCGGCTGACCGCCGGCCGAGTTGTTGGTAACCGTGACCATGCACAGGGGAATGGCCTCGACGCCCACCCGCTCGATCAGCCGCTCGAGGGCGCCGACATCCATGTTCCCCTTGAACGGATGGCGGTTCGTCGGATCGGCCGCTTCCGGGATCCCCAGGTCCACGGCCTCCGCACCCGAGTGCTCGATGTTGGCTCGGGTCGTGTCGAAGTGCGCGTTGTTGGGCACCACCTTCCCGGGGCCGCCGACCAACTCGAACAGGATGCGCTCGGCCGCCCTGCCCTGATGCGTGGGCAGGATGTGATCGAACCCCGTGATCTCCTGCACGCGGTCCCGGAACCGGAAGAAACTCTCAGCTCCCGCATACGATTCGTCGCCCCGCATGATGGCGGACCACTGGAGACTGCTCATTGCCCCGGTGCCGCTGTCCGTCAGCAGATCGATGAGGACGTCGCGGGCGGGGATGTTGAAGACGTTGAAGTACGCGTCGCGCAGGATGCGCTCCCGCTCCTCACGGGTCGTCATCCGCAGCGGCTCGACGACCTTGATCCGGAATGGCTCGATGATGGTTTTCATGTCGCCCGCGAAGTTAGTCGGCGTCGCGATGGTGGGCCAGGGAACGGACCGCCCGCTCGACCGATCGCCCGACGCGAGTCAGCGACCGCGCTGCGCACTGCCGGCGGGCGGACCGATCAGCCGCACCGAGCCGGGCAACAGCTCCACCTGTGCATCCGCCGGGACCTGCACATAGAGCGACCGACCCGACGAGCTGAGCGCCGGGTAGCGCTTGCCCACTTCCAGCATGGTGGCCGCCACGAGTCTGTCGGGGAGCGGCAGGCCGTTCACCCGCACCGTCGCGAGATAGAACTGCACCACTTCGCGGTTCGGTCGGAGGAGCGTGATCTCGCCCGTCAGCTCGGTCTCCGCCGGCACCATCGTGACGATGGGACCCAGGGCGGCGCGTGTCTCCGCGTTCAGATCGCGGACCCGGCTGCTGATCACGACGCGCGTGGAGTCACCGCGCACCATCACGCGGACATCCGACGGGATTGGGACGACGCCGAGCCGGGCCATGAGGTAGGAGGCCCAGTCACCGACCCCAACCGTCCCTTCCGGCAGCAACCGCTCCACGAACACCGCGTCCACGACCGCCGACGCCCGCATGACTCCGCCCTGAGTGACGGAATCCGGCGGGGCCTGCGCGACCATGGGGCGCGAGCACGCGGTCAGGACAGCTGCGGCAAGCACAAACGCGGACCCCTTGCGGAGAAGCCGGCTACCCGGGCTATTGCATACGGTCGACATAGCTCGAAGATACACCGGCCATGTCCGATGGTTGCCCCGCACCGGGGCGCCACAGCGCGCACCGCTCCTCCAGGACGCCCCTTCATGGGATTCCGCCTCGCCGCCTACGCCGCGTTCGTGCTGTCCGGGGTTGCCGGCCTCGTCTACGAAGTCCTCTGGACACGCTATCTGGGGTTGCTCGTCGGCCACAGCGCCTACGCCCAGGTAATCGTTCTCGCGGTGTTTCTTGGCGGGATGGGAGCCGGCGCGCTTCTCGTTGGCGCCCGGTCGGCCCGGCTGGCCGATCCCCTCCGTTGGTACGCACGCATCGAGATTCTGATCGGTCTGTTCGGATTCGCGTTCGATCCCGTTTTCCGCAGCCTCATGGGGACCGTGTTCGAACGCCTGTTGCCCGCGGCTGGTACGGGACCCGCCAGTCTGGTCGCCACATGGGCGGTGGCATGCCTGGCTATCCTCCCACAATCCCTCCTTCTGGGCGCGACGTTTCCCCTCATGACGGCTGGCATTTTGCGACGCCAGTCGGCGCAGCCCGGCCGGGTGCTGGCCATGTTGTACGGGGCGAACAGCGGTGGCGCGGCCGTCGGTGCGCTCGCGGCGGGCTTCCTCCTCATTCCGGCGCTGGGGCTTCCCGGAGCCGTGTTGTCGGCGGCCGTGCTGAACCTGGTGGCGGGCGCGATCGCTTTCGTGCTCTCCGGCACTACCGCGGCGGAGTCCATGCCCATGCCGGCCGTCGACCAGCCAGCGGCCGCTGGTCTCCGCGACCGATTCGCGACCGTCGGACCGCTGCTCCTCACCGTCGCCGCAGGGACGGCAATCGCCTCGTTCCTCTACGAGGTTGCCTGGATTCGCATGCTCGCACTACTGCTGAGCAGTGCGACCCATGCGTTCGAAATCATGCTGTCGGCCTTCATCCTCGGGCTCGCGCTCGGCGCGTTCTGGGTGCGGCGGGGCGCCGATGGCTGGAAGCATCCGGTGCGGGCTCTCGGGATCATCCAATTCGTGATGGGATGCGCGGCGCTCGCGACACTGTTGCTCTACCAGGAAGCCTACGGGTGGATGGTCTGGCTGATGCAGACCTTCGCCCGTACTGACGCCGGTTATGTGGGATTCTCGGTCGGCCGGTACGCGATCAGTCTTGCGATCATGCTGCCGGCCACGTTTTGCGCGGGTGCGACGCTCCCCCTCATCACCCGGGTCCTCCTCACCCGCGGCGTTGGTGAAGCAGCGATCGGACGCGTGTACGGCGTGAACACGCTCGGGTCCATTGTCGGGGTCGTCCTGGCCGGGTTGATCCTGCTGCCGCTGATCGGGCTCAAGGCCCTGCTGATCACCGGTGCGGCACTGGACATCGCCCTGGGGGTGCTGGTGCTCGCCGCCGGCACCGCGGGCACGACCCGCCGGCTCGCGGTCGCGGCGACCGCCGCCGGAATCGTCCTGGTCGGCGCCAGCGCGCTCGGCCCCAACCTCGACCGCCAGCTCCTCGCCAGCGGCGTGTTCCGGACCGGCACGCTCCTGTCGGCGGCCAGCATCGAGCCGCTGTACCACGAAGACGGCCGTACCGCCACCGTCACGGTCTACCGTGCGCTCTGGGCCGGCACGGTCGTGATTGCGACCAACGGCAAGCCCGACGGATCGCTCCCCGAGGGGTGGCTCGAGCCCTGCGTTCCCGACGAGACCCCGGGCCCGATGACCGGTGACGTGGCAACGCAGACGCTCGCTCCGCTCATCACGCTGGCCCATCGGCCGGATGCCGACCGTGCGGCAATCATCGGCTTTGGATCCGGCATGTCGTCTCACCTGCTGCTCACCGCCGCTCCCGCGCTCGGCTCACTCGTCACGATCGAAATCGAGCCCGCCATGCTGCGGGCGGCCCGCCTGTTCCTGCCGGCCAACCGGCGAGCCTACGATGATCCTCGCTCGACGCTCGTGATCGAGGATGCCCGCGCGTACTTCGCGCGTACGGGCGAGCACTTCGACTACATCTTCTCTGAGCCGTCGAACCCGTGGGTGGCGGGCGTGTCCGGCCTGTTCACCACGGAGTTCTACGCCCGCGTGCGCGGCGCCCTCACGGATGACGGTGTGTTCGGCCAGTGGCTGCATCTCTACGAGCTGAATGACGAGCTGGTGCAGTCCGTGCTCGCGGCCATCCACGAGAACTTCGGCGCGTATGTGGTCTATCAGGTAGATGCGGCGAACATCCTCGTCGTGGCAAGCCCGGCAACCCTGCCGTCGCCACAATGGTCCCGTGTGTTCGCGCAGCCGGCACTCCGGCAGGATCTCTGCCATACGATGGCGGTCTCGGGCGACATGATGGAGGCGAGCCGGATCGCGGATCGACCATCGCTTGCCCCATTGCTCGACGGCGGCGCGGGCGCCAACGCGGACCTCTACCCCGTGCTCGACCTCGGTGCCGAGCGCGCGCGCTACCTCCGGCAGCGCGCGGCCGGCCTCATGGACCTCGCCGCCGGGCGGTTCGATTTCGTGGCGGCGTTGCACGGATCGCGACTGGACCCGACCACCGATTCGCTCGCTGTCGTTCCGGACATCCCCCGGCAGCGTGCCCAAGCCACGGCTGCCGCGCTCCGCGGTCCGGGTAGCTCGGTGGCGCCGGATCGCTCGGACGCCCGCTCGAACGCTCGACACCTGCTCACCCGGTGGCGTCGTGGACTGGATGCCGGCATCGCACCGAGCGACTGGGCCACCTGGCTGACTGAATTCGACGTCGCGGAGCACCTCGTGCACGGGGCCACACGTGGATTCGTGGACCGTGGGTTCTACGACCGCGTGGATCAGTTCGTGGAGGTGACCGCGGCGCCGGAGCCGGTGCGCCACGTTGTCCAGTTCCGACGCGGGCTCGCAAGTTGGGATTTCGCCCTCGTACGGGAAGCCGGGCTCGCCCTCACACGGGAGAACCGACAGGGGCTCTCGATTTCACAGCGCGATCTCATGGAAGGACTGATCACCGCGCATCTACTGCTTGGCGACGCGCGCACGGCTGACAGTCTGTTCCAGTCGTTTGCCCGGCAGGCAGGTCCGGCGGAGGTGGATCTCAGGCTGCTCCTACTCGGCGCACACGTACAGCGGGCGCGAGAAGCGCGACGCGGCCCTACTCCAAGGTGATGCCGTCCCCGTTGGTGAGGGCCGCGTGGAGCGTGTGCCATGGGAGATTGGCGCACTTCACCCGTGCCGGGAACTCCTTCACGCCCGAGAACGCGACCAGCTTCACGCCCAGCGTGGTGCGGTCCGGCTCCGCCGTGCCCGTCACCATCCCGTGGAACGCACGGAACAGCTTCTCGGCCTCGACCACGGTCTTGCCCTTCACGACCGTCGTCATGACCGACGCCGAGGCCTGGGAAATGGCGCAGCCCTGCCCCTGAAACCCCACATCCTCGATCACGCCGTCCGTCACCTTCACCCACAGCGTGATTCGGTCGCCGCAGAGCGGGTTGTCGCCGTCGGCGGTACGGTTGGCGTCCGGCACCTCGCGGAAGTTCCGCGGCGCCTTGTTGTGATCGAGGATCACCTGCTGATACAGCTCGCTCAGGTCGCTCATCGCGGGAAGACTTCCCGCACCCGATGCAGCCCTGCGACCAGCCGGTCCACGTCATCCCGCGTGTTGTAGAACGCCATGGACGCCCGCGCGGTGGCCGGGATGCCGAAGAAGTCCATCACCGGCTGCGTGCAGTGGTGCCCCGTGCGGACCGCGACACCTTCCTGGTCGAGGACCGTGCCGATGTCGTGGGGATGCGCGCCCTCGAGCGTGAACGACACTACCGGCGTCTTCCGAGCCGCCGTGCCTACGATGTGCAGGCCCGGAATGTCCGAGACCGCCTCGGTGGCGTATGCGAGCAGATCGGCCTCATGGCGGGCGACAGCCTCCCAATCGAGCTGCCGGAGATAGTCCACCGCGGCACCCAGGCCCACGGCACCTTCGATGTTCGGTGTCCCCGCCTCGAACTTCATGGGGAGCGGCGCGTACAGGGTCTTCTCGAACGTGACCGACCGGATCATCTCGCCGCCGCCCTGATAGGGCGGCATCTCGTCCAATAGCGCCCGCTTGCCGAACAGCACGCCGATGCCCGTAGGACCGAACATCTTGTGGCCCGAGACCGCATAGAAATCGCAGTCCAGCGCTTGGACGTCCACCGGCCCGTGCGGAGCCGCCTGCGCCCCGTCGATCACCACGGGAATGTCTCGCGCGTGCGCCTCGCGGATGATCTCGCGGACCGGATTCACCGTGCCGAGCGAGTTCGAGACGTGGACGACCGCCACGATCCGGGTCCGTGGCGTGAGCAGGTCCGGCAGCCGGTCCAGCACTAGCTCGCCCCGCTCGTTCATTGGAATCACGCGGAGCTTGGCACCACGCTCATCACAGAGCATCTGCCATGGGACGATGTTCGAGTGGTGTTCCATCGCGGAGACCAGCACCTCGTCCCCCGGCCCGACACGCTGCCGGCCGAACGTCGCCGCCACCAGGTTCACCGCTTCGGTGGCACCGCGCACGAAAACGATCTCGGCGGGCGACGGCGCGTTGAGATAGCGGGCCGTCATGGCCCGCCCCCACTCGTACGCCGACGTTGCCTCCTCACTCAACTGATAGACGCCCCGGTGCACGTTGGCATTGAGCGTCTCATAGTAGCGATGGATGGCGTCGATGACGTGTCGCGGTTTCTGACTGGTCGCCGCATTGTCGAGGTAGACCAGCGACTTGCCGCGCATCGAGCGGCTCAGCAGCGGGAAGTCGGCCCGCGCACGCTCGGCATCGAACGTCTTGGGGCCGGTCGCCACCGGCTCCACCCGCTGCGTGACGGTGTCCATCAGTGCGCGCGATTCTCCAGGCGGGCGTGGACCACGTCGTCCAGGTGCGCGCGCAGGGGTTCGAGCGACACCGAGTTCAGAATCTCGGCGCCGAAGCCGTAGGTCAGCAGGTTACGCGCGGCTTGCCCACCTATGCCGCGGCTCTGCAGGTAGAACAGCGATTTCTCGTCAATCGGGCCGAGCGTGGCACCGTGGGTGCACTTCACGTCGTCGGCGTAGATCTCGAGCTGCGGCTGGCTGTCCGACCGCGCATCCTCGGAAAGCAGCAGGCTGTTGCTCGTCTGCTTCGAGTCGGTCTTCTGCGCGCCGGGCCGCACGATGATCCGCCCCGTGAAGACGCCACGCGCCCGCTCGTCGTAGACGCCGTTGAACAGTTCCCAGCTGTTGCAGTGTGGCTTGGCGTGGTCGATGGTGGTGTGGTGATCCATGAGCTGGTTGCCCCGGAGGACCGACAGTCCGTTCACCGTACACTCGGCGCCCTCGCCATCGAGCACCGCGTGGATGTCGTGGCGGCAGAGATGCCCGCCGAACGCGAAGTTCACCGCCGAGAACACCGAGCTGCGCCCTTGCCGTGACCACGTGGTCGCCGTGTGCGAGGCATCCGTCCGCTCCCGCTGGATCCGGTACGCGTCCACGACGGCGTTGTCGCCCACGACCCACTCCGTCACGGCGTTGGTCCAGTACGTGCCCTCGCCGGCCCCCACATACTGCTCGATGAGTGAGAGCTGCGCGCTCTCCTCTAGCACGAAGAGCGCGCGTGTCTGGCTGACGATCGGCTCTTCCCCTCCCGAGGATACGAACACGATCTGCAGCGGCTGCTCCACGACGACGTTGCGGGGCACGTAGACGAACGCGCCGTCCGCGACGAACGCCGTGGACAGCGCCGTGAACGGGTTGGCCTCGGCTGAGGCGTACCGGCCCAGATGGGTCCGGACAAGGTCACCGTGGCTGCGCATGGCGTCCGCGAGCGAACCCACGACGACGCCCGACGGCAGACCCACCAGGGTCGAAAGCTCCTTCGTGAATCGTCCGTTCACGAACGTCGCCACCAGCCGCTCGTGCGGCTCGCCGACCACGACCCGCGCAACCGCCTCACGCACTCCTGCGGGGATGCCGCTGGGGGGGGCGGAGAACCGACCGGCCGCCACCCGCTCGACGCTCGTGAAGCGCCACGCCTCGTCGCGCGTCGTGGGGAACCCGACCGCCGCGAATCGCGTTATCGCCTCCTGCCGAAGATCCTGGAGCCACGCCGGGCCGGCGGAAGCTCGCACGAACTCCTCGTGCGCGGTCACGTACGGCGCGGTGCGTTCCGCCACGCGCTCGACGGCCACCGCGGTCATCCGGCCACCGCCGCTTCCTGACGGAGCCAGTCGTACCCCTTCGCTTCCAGCTCGTGCGCCAGCTCTTTGCCACCCGACCGGACGATTCGCCCGTTGTGGAGCACGTGCACGTAGTCCGGCGTGATGTAGTTGAGGAGTCGCTGGTAGTGCGTCACGATCACCATCGAGCGGTCAGGCGCGCGCAGCGTATTCACCGCCTCCGCCACGAGCTTCAGGGCGTCGATGTCGAGCCCCGAGTCCGTCTCGTCGAGGATCGCCAGCTTGGGCTCGAGGACGGCCATCTGGATGATCTCGTTCCGCTTCTTCTCGCCACCGGAGAAGCCCTCGTTCACGGCGCGGGTCAGGAAGGTGTCCTCCCAGCCGATCACCTTGAGCTTCTCGTCGAGCACGTCGAGGAAGTCGATCGTGTCGTATTCCGGCTCGCCGCGCGCCTTGCGGACCGCATTCACCGCCGCCCGCAGGAAGTAGGCGTTCGTGATGCCGCGGATCTCGACCGGGTACTGGAACGCCATGAACACGCCCGCCTGGGCACGCTCCTCGGGGCTCATGTCGAGCAGGTCCGCCCCGGCGAGCGCCACCGTCCCCTCGGTCACCTCGTACGCGGGATGGCCGGCCAACACCTGGGCGAGCGTGCTCTTGCCCGACCCGTTGGGTCCCATGATGGCGTGCACCTCGCCCTTGCCGACCTTGAGGTTCACCCCGTGGAGGATTTCGGTACCTTCGACGGAGGCGTGGAGATTCTTGATATCGAGCATGTAGTCCGGTCCGATTCCCTGAAATCGTGAAACGTGAAAAGTGAAACGCGGCTGGCCTGGTAGCTGACGCGCTCACCGCTCCTCAGCCCACACTGCCCTCGAGATTGACGGCCAACAGATTCTGTGCTTCCACGGCGAACTCCATGGGCAGCTCGCGGAAGACTTCCTTGCAGAAGCCGGCCACGATCATCGAGACCGCGTCCTCGGCCTTGATGCCGCGGGCCTGGCAGTAGAAGATCTGGTCCTCGCCGATCTTGGACGTGGACGCCTCGTGCTCCATGACGGCGGAGCTGTTGCGCACGTCGATGTACGGGAACGTGTGCGCGCCGCACTGGTCGCCGATGAGCATGGAGTCGCACTGCGAGTAGTTCCGTGCGCCTTCCGCGCTCTTCATGATCTTGACCTGGCCGCGGTACGTGTTCTGACTGCGGCCGGCCGAGATGCCCTTCGAGACGATCGTGCTCTTCGTGTTCTTCCCGATGTGGATCATCTTGGTGCCGGTGTCGGCCTGCTGGCGGTTATTGGTCACCGCCACCGAGTAGAACTCGCCCACCGAGTTGTCGCCCTGGAGGATGCAGCTCGGGTACTTCCAGGTGATGGACGAGCCGGTCTCGACCTGGGTCCACGAGATCTTCGAGTTCCGGCCACGACAGGCACCACGCTTGGTCACGAAGTTGTAGATGCCGCCTTTGCCCTCTTCGTCACCGGGATACCAGTTCTGCACCGTCGAGTACTTGATCGAGGCGTCGTCGAGGGCCACGAGCTCGACCACGGCGGCGTGCAGCTGGTTCTCGTCGCGCATCGGCGCCGAGCAGCCCTCGAGATAGCTCACCGACGCGCCTTCCTCGGCGATGATCAGCGTGCGCTCGAACTGGCCGGTCGACGTTGCGTTGATGCGGAAGTACGTGGACAGCTCCATTGGGCACTTCACGCCCTTGGGCACGAACACGAAGGAGCCGTCGGTGAACACGGCCGAGTTCAGGGCTGCGAAGAAGTTGTCCGTGGTCGGCACGACCGAACCGAGGTACTTGCGTACGAGGTCCGGGTGCTCGCGGACGGCCTCGGAGAACGGCAGGAAGATCACCCCCGCCTCTTTGAGCTTCCCCTTGAACGTCGTGGCGACCGAGACGCTGTCAAACACGGCATCCACCGCGACGCCCGTCAACCGTTTCTGCTCGGTGAGCGGAATGCCCAGCTTCGCGAAGGTGGCCAGCAGCTTCGGGTCTACCTCCTCGAGGCTCGTGGGCTTCTTGTCCTGCTTCGGCGCCGCGTAGTAGTGAATGGCCTGATAATCGATTGGCGGGTACTTCACGTTGGGCCACGTGGGCTCGGTCATCGTGAGCCAGTGTCGGTAGGCCTTGAGCCGCCACTCGAGCATCCACTCCGGCTCTTCCTTCTTGGCGGAGATCAGCCGGATGATGTCTTCGTTGAGACCGACCGGGGCCTTCTCGGACTCGATGTCCGTTTCCCAGCCAAGCTCGTAGGGTTTGGCGACGTGGGCTTCGATTCCCGTCATGCGTGCTCCTCGGTGGCCGACGCATCGGTCGCACCGTGCGTGGTAATGGCGTACTCACAGGCGTTGCAGCCGTCCGCGATGTGGCGGTCGCGCTGGACTCCCGGTCCGAGCACCGTCGTGAGGAACGTCAGTTCGGTGTCGCAGACCTCCGGGTATCGCTGTGCGACGACGTGCATCGCGCAGTTGTGCTCGGCGAGGCGCATCCCCTCGCCGCCCACCGACACGTCCGGCATGAAGCCTTCCTGCCGGAGGTACTCGACGACCGCGACGACCCGCTCGTCGAACGGCGCGTCGCCGAAGCGGCCGAGAATCTCGTCGGCCTTGCTCTGGAAGCGCTCCTCGAAGAACCGGCGCACAGCGTCCCGACCACTCTGCCGCTCGAGGAACTCGAGCACCGCGGTGAGTTCCTTGTCGTAGCGCCGGGGGAAGAGCGCCTCGCCGCGATCGGTCAAGCGAAAGGCATGGGTGGGGGCGCCCTGGCCGCGCTGTTCCCGAACGTGCTCGATCAACTGCTCGACCTCGAGTTCCTTGAGGTGCCGCCGGATGGCGTTGGTGGTCACCCCGAACAGCTCCGCAAGCTCAGTCGCGGTAACCGGTTGTGCGCGCTTCAGCTCGACGAGGACGTCGCCCCGGAGACCCTTGTGGCCGGCCAGGCCAGGTGTGATTGCTGTCATGCAGGGGGAATCCTAGCCGCAGGTACGCAGTTACGCAACTAATTCAACGAATTTGTTAGCAATCGTTCAGACTTGACAGTCTCGACAATTAGCAGATATGTTTGTATTACAAACTTATTGGCAGACACTTTCAGGAGCCCATCATGACCCCCAACCGACTCGCCGACCTCGAACGGAGCGCCTGGCGATCCAACTTCGACGACGGCCTCTTCGACCTCCTCCTTGGGAGCATGCTCCTGCTGAACTGGCTCGGGAGCGTCGTCCCGAACAACCGGCTGCTGTATCCCTTCTTCTTCGCCATCGTGGGTGCCTACGTCGTCGTCAAGCGGGTGGTCGTCCTCCCAAGGACGGGCGTGGCCCGGTTTGCGGCGCCGCGGCGCCAGCGGAAGGTGTTGAGCATGGCGTTGCTGCTCGCCCCCCTGCTGTTGGGCCTGGCGGTGATGGTCTTGACCTCGTTAGATGGCACGTCCGCCGCGTGGCTCCGGGCACACCCGATCGTCTTCCACGCCGCGTTCCCGCTCATGGTGGTGCTGGTGTTCTCGGGGCTCGCGTCGCTGCTCGAGGTGCCGCGGATCCACGCCATCGGCGTGATCATGGCGCTGGCCTTCGGCGTGGATCTATGGCGCGACAGCGCCACCGGTTTCCTCATCGGTGGCGTCCTCGTGTGCATCCCCGGCATCGTGCTCCTCACACGATTCCTGCACCGCTACCCTCCACTCACGCCGGAGGAGCGTCAGCATGCCCGCTGACGCCGATGTTCGCGGTCCCGTCGGCGGGGACGCGTCCGGCGAAGCGGTCTTTGAGGAGCTGCGCGATCTCGACCGGCTCGTGCACGAACCCGCCCGCCTCATGATCCTCGCCTACCTGTTCGTGACCGACAGCGCTGATTTCGTGTTCCTTGCGCGGCAGACCGGGCTCACGCTCGGCAACCTCTCGTCGCACGTGAGCAAGCTCGAAGAAGCGGGCTACGTCGAGGTCCAGAAGTCGTTCAAGGGAAAGCGACCCAATACGCAGCTCCGACTCACCGAACCCGGCCGGAAGGCATTCGCCGAGTATCGAGAGCGCATCGAGCGTGCCCTGCGTGATCTCCCGGAGATCGCCGGACCGCACGATTCACCGACAAGACGCTAGCTTTAGACGATGCGGACGACAGCGTCTTTTTCCGAGGGAACCACTATGCTTTCGCGATTCTCCGCCCTTGCTATGGCGACCTGCTTTGTCGTGGGGTGCGCCACCGGAGACAGCACCGTCAGG
>JAOUDR010000191.1 GCA_029859185.1 Gemmatimonadota bacterium | reverse complement strand
AAGCGTCACGTTGGTCAGTCGCCGGTTCACACCGGCCAGGGTCTTGGGACTGAAGAGCCAGACGGCTGGCGCGTCGTCGTTGATGACCTGGAGGGCTTCATGCCACAGCGCGCGTGCGGTGCCCGGGTCGGTGGTCTCCGCGGCCCGGTCGACGAGCGAGTCGAATACGGGGCTGGCGTAGGCGTCGTAGTTCGACCCGCCGATTCCCGAGGTGCCCCACATGGCCCGCATGCTCCCGGGTGGCAGATCGATGAGCCATGCACCGAGGATGGCATCGAACCGCCCGGCGCGCGCACGATCGAGCCAGACGTTGAACTCGACCGGCATCAACTGGACCGCGGCCCCCACCAGACGGAATTGCTCCTGAAGGATGACGCCGGCCCGCTGACGGATGCCGCTCGAGCTTGGATAGAGGAGATCGAACGCGAGCGGCTGCCCGTCCCGATCGCGGATTCCGTCCCCGTCCGTGTCCCGCCAGCCAAGTGCGTCGAGCTGCCGAGCCGCCTCCGCGGAGTCGTACGGCAGCTGCGGCGCCGCGCCCTCGGCAACCCAGACGGCCGCGGTGGTCGGTCCCGGAGGAATCGCACCCCACCCACCCAGCACGGCCTCGATGATCACCTCTCGGTTCACGGCCACGGTCAGAGCACGGCGGAGCGCGCGGTCCTGGAACAGCGGGTGCGCGCCGCGACCGTTCGGGCCACGGAGATTGAAGCCCAGGTAGATGTAGACCGTCGAGGAATACTCCACCAAACGCAGATGGTCGGCGGCCTCGACCCGCCCGACGTTCTCGGGTCCAACGACCGCTTCCACGAAGTCCGCTTCCTGTCCCACGAGCTGCGTGACCGCCGCATTGAAGTCCGGCACGATCCGCCAGATCAGGCGTGCTGGACCGGGCACGCCCCCGAAGAAGCCGGAGTCCGCCAGCAGTTCGATCAGCTCGCCCGGGCGCCACTCCGCCAGACGGAACGGGCCGTTGCCGACCGGCCTTCGAGCCAGCGGGTGTGTGCGCCACGCCGCCCGGGGCACGGAATCGAGGAGATGGCGCGGCAGGATGCGCATGTGGTGCGTCGCGTCGAAGAACTGCTCGGGATACGCCCGCGCGAAGTAGAACACCGCGGTTCGGTCATCCCGGGCGCGCACCGAATCGATCGCGGCCACGTGCGGTCCCGCCGCCGAGCCGATCACGGTATCCCGGTACACGGCGTACGTGAACACGACGTCACCGGCGGTGACCGGCGTCCCGTCGTGCCACCGCGCGTCCGCGCGCAGCCGGAACGCCAGCGTGCGATCGTCTTCGAACGCCCACGACTCGGCCAGTCGCGGGACGAACCCCGAGTCGCCCACGGTGTTCGCCGCGAGGCCAACGTCCGCCAGCTTCAGGAACAACTGGTCCGAGACCGTCCGCCCGACCCCATCGGCGAACACCGGCAGCAGCGCATCGGCATCCGCGCCGGACGCGATCACGATGACTCCACACTCGGGGCACGGCGGCTCGGTCCCGCACCCTCCCACCAAGGCCCCGACCAGCAGGGCCGCTCCGATAGAGCGTCGCATGGCTTCCTCCTCCGGGGCGAATCTAAGAGAACGGCCCGCACGCCGCCGCAAGAACCGACACGCGTTTCGTTACATCTGCAACGAAATGATACAGGTGCACGGTGACCCGGTGGAGTATCAGCAGTAATGCAAGATGTTCAATGACAATGGTTTAAGTCGGTGTGGCATACACGGACGGAGCCGGTCCCCCCATTGCGTTAGCAGGAGGCCAGGAGCGGCCGCCACGGGGCGGTTGGCAGACCCAACCACGGCCTTTTCGGGAGGAACCCATGACGTTCAAGCGCGTGATCACCATGACCGCAGCCGTCGCCCTGGCGGCGGCCTGCAGCGACGGCACCGGGCCCAACGGCAACCGAACCGTCTCCCTGTCGTTCACGACGGGCGGCGGCGGCGGGGCACAGTTCAGCCGCGCCGGGGTGCTCGACGACACGTTGATCACCAACGGCGACACGCTCATCATCACGAGCGCCCAGATCGTGCTGCGCGAGATTGAGTTGAAGCGGGTCAACGACGACGGCTGCGAGTCACTCGGCATGGACGACGATGACGGCTGCGAGGAGTTCTCGACCGGCCCCATGATCGTGACCCTGCCGCTCAACGGCCAGGTGGCCACAGCGATCACCATTGCGCCCGACACCGGTTCGTACGATGAGCTCGAGTTCGAGATCCATAAGCCCGAGAGCGGTGGCGACGACGATGCCATCCTGAATGGCAACCCGGACTTCGACGGCGTTAGCATCCGTGTGCGCGGCACGTTCAACGGCGTCGACTTCACGTTCGAGTCAGACCTGGACGTGGAACAGGAGAACGAGCTGGCCGATCCGATCGTGGTCAGTGATACCACGACGTCGACCAACGTCACGATGAACGTCAACCTCGACGCCTGGTTCCGGACGGCGGGCGGCAACCTCGTGGATCCGAGCACGGCCAACAAGGGCGGGCAGAACGAGGGCGTCGTGAAGGAGAACATCAAGGTCTCGTTCCGGGCGTTCGAAGACCAGGACCGCGACGGCGACGACAGCGACGAGAGCTAGGATCGGACCGCGACAACCTCGCTACTTTCGGTGAGGAGCCGGGTGGCACGACGCCACCCGGCTCGGCGGCTCAGGATAAGGAGAGAACCGTGAAACGTGCGTTCGTGATGGCACTGCTGCTGGGCCTCGGGCTTGGCGCGTGCCAGGGCGTCGGGGGACCAACTACCGCGTCGAGCGTCCAGGTCTCGTTCGCGACGCGCCCGACCGGGGTCCCGCTCGCCAGCCAGACCGGGATGGTCAGCGACACGCAGATGGTGGGCGGGAATACGCTCATCATCACGAAGGTCGAGATCGTGCTGCGCGAGATCGAACTGCGTCGCGTCGACGCGACCACGTGCGCCGCCGGCGGCGAGGACGACGATTCGTGTGAGGAGTTCGCGATCGGCCCTGTCCTGGTGGACCTGCCGCTCGACCCGGGCGCCGAGCAGGCGTTCCAGGCCGACGTGCCCGAGGGAACCTACACGCGCGTGGACTTCGAGATCCACAAGCCCGACGACGGCGATCCCGCCGACCAGGCGTTCATCCAGCAACACCCGGATTTCGAGAAGGTCAGTATCCGGGTGACCGGCACGTTCAATGACACCGCGTTCGTGCACACGACCGACCTGGACGTGGAGCAGCAACTGACGCTCCTGCCGAACCTGATGGTGAGTGAGGGTGTGAGCACCAATCTCACCATCTTCGTTGACCTCTCGACCTGGTACCTGATTGGTGGTGTGCTGGTGAATCCCACCACGGCCAACAAGGGTGGGACGAACGAGTCCGAGGTGAACAACGCCATCAAGGATTCGTTCCGCGCGTTCGAGGACCCCGACCGCAGCGGCTCGGACGACTGATTCGCGCATGAGTGACGCGCCCACGCTCGCGATCCTCAAGCTCTCCGAGTCGTTCGGCTCGGTCTGGGCCGACGTGGCACGCGAGGCGGGTGCGACGCTGCTGTCCATTCGACCGGACGACGAACCCGCGGAGGTAGCCGTCGTCCTCGTGGCCGCGGGTGGCGAGGAGGAGCAGGGCCTCGACGTCCTCCGCGCGCTTGCGGATCGCTGGTCCGCGCCCCTGCTGCTCGTGGGCGCGACGACCTCGCACCGCTTTGCGGTGGAGGCCCTGCGGCGTGGGGCCACGGACTACTTCGCGCTGCCCGAAGACGCCGACCTCCTGCGCCGCACTCTGACCGCCCGCGTCGAGGCCGCGCGGGCCCGGATGCAGCGCACGGCGCCGGAACCGGGTGACCCCTTTGCCGAACTCGCGGGGGAGAGCACGGCGCTGCGGGAGACGCTGAAACGGGCCGAGCGCGTGCTCCAGCACGGTGACGTGACGGTCCTGTTGGGCGGCGAGACCGGGACAGGCAAAGAGCTGCTCGCGCGCGCCCTCCATGACGGCGGCGCCCGCCGCGACGGACCGTTCGTGGCGGTGAACTGCGCCGCCATTCCCGCGCAGTTGCTGGAGAGCGAGCTGTTTGGACACGAAAAGGGGGCGTTCACCGACGCGCACCGTGCCAAACGCGGGTTGTTCGAGGAAGCAAACGGGGGCACCCTGTTCCTCGACGAGATTGGACACCTGCCCATGGCCCTGCAGGGGAAACTCCTCCGGGCGCTCGACGAGCGACGGGTCCGACCGGTGGGTGGGAACCAGGACCGCGCCGTGGATGTCCGGATCATCGCGGCGACGCACGTGGAACTGCGGGCCGCGGTCGGTCGGGGAGAGTTCCGGGAGGACCTGTTCTACCGGCTGAACGTGGTGCACCTGGTGTTGCCGCCACTCCGTGAACGCGGCAACGACGTGGTACTGCTGGCCGAGCACTTCACCACCCAGTTGGCCCGCCGCTACTCGGTCCCCGAGCCGCGCATCACCGCCGCCGTGCGCACGGCGCTCCTCGGCCATCGCTGGCCCGGGAACGTGCGGGAGCTGCGCCACGCCATCGAGCGCGCGCTGCTGCTGTCACCGCCCGGGACCCTGCAACCCGACGAGCTCACACCCACCGTCACCGCCGGACCACCCAACGTCGCGGGCGGGCTGCCGTTCCCCGCATCGCTCGACGACGTCCAGTATCATGCCGCGCGCGCGGCCATGGACCTCAATGACGGCAACAAGAGCGCGGCGGCGCGCCTGCTGGGGATTTCCCGGGCGCGGCTCCAACGACTGCTCGAGCGACGAGGAGAGGCCGATGCAGGCGCTGACTGATCCCCTGCGCGAGGCACGCGCCGCCGTGCGGGGCGGCCGCTTCCAGGATGCGGCCGTGACGCTCGCGGAGATGGCGCCCGAAGTGCGGCAAGGAGCCGAGTGGTATCTCCTCTCCGCCATGGTCAGCTGGCGCCTGGGTGACTTTGGCACCAGCCGTCAGGAAGCCCTCGAAGCGCGCGCCTTGTACCGCGCCCGCGGAGACGCCGACGGCGAGATGCGGGCGGCGAACGTGGCGGCGGCCGGCGCGTTCGGGCTGGGTGCGTTGAACGAAGCGGAGGAGGGCTTCCATCGGGCCCAGGAGCTCGCGCGGGAGTTGCGGGATGACCTCATGATCGCCCGCTGCTTCAACAACCTCGGCAACGTGGCCCTGTACCTCGCGCAGCTCGATGCCGCGCTCGGCTTCTACCGGATCGGGCGGGCAGGGTTCGAGCGCCTGGGCTTCCATCACGGTGTGGCGGAGACGTGGATCAACACCGCCATCACCTGGCGCGACACCGGCCGCCACGACGATGCGCTGAACGCGGCCGACCAGGCCCTCGAGTTCGCCGAGCGGGCCGGGGCGTCGCGGCTGGTGGGCGAAGCCCTGGCCAACCGCGGCGCCGCCCTGGCCGCACTCGGCGAGGTCGCACTCGGCCGGGTCCAGGTGGAGCGGGCACTGGTGCTGGTGCGCGCGGAACAGGATCGGTTTGCCGAGCCCGACGTGCTGCGAATCCTCGGTACGATCGAGCTGGCCAGCCGCAACACGACGGCGGCGCTCCGGTGGGCGCGTGAAGCCCTCGCGCGCGCCACCGCGCTGCGCCACCCTTGGACGATTGCCGAGGTGCAACGGGACCTCGCGCGGACCTATCGGGCCATCGGCGCCGAGCAGGAGGCGCGGACGGCGTTCGATGCCGCCGCCGAGGCGTTCCTCGCCCTCGGCTCGGCGCCGCGGGCCGACGCGATGCGTCTGGAGCGGGAAACGATGTCGTAGTCGTTGGCTTCTTGCACGCCGTGGCTGCATCTTCCCTCCCATCACATCAGCCACGAGAGCGCCGCATGTCTGACCGTCGTGATTTCCTGAAGACCGCCGCCGCCGGGACACTGGGCCTCCACGTTGCGGCCCTGCGCGCCAACGCTTCCCCGGCACCGCTGCCCGAGACCGTTCCCTTTGCCGCGCCGCCCCTCGAGACCGTCCGTATCGGATTCGTTGGCGTGGGCCATCAGGGTTCGAGCCACGTCGAGAACTTCCTCAAGATCGACGGCGTGGCGATCACCGCGATCTGCGACATCAACCCCGCCAAGGTCGAGCGAATGCAGGCGCTGGTCACCAAAGAGGGTGGGCCGAAGCC
>JAOUDR010000190.1 GCA_029859185.1 Gemmatimonadota bacterium | reverse complement strand
TACGCAGCAGCAGGTGCAGGATACGTCGCCGTTCCGGGCACTCGATTTGCCGACGCCCAACGCGGTGCGGGCGGCGGATGGCCGGCCGGGGCCGGACTACTGGCAGCAGCGGGCGGACTACGAGATTTCGGCGACTCTCGATCCCACGACCCAGGTG
Source organism: Gemmatimonadota bacterium (assembly GCA_029859185.1). Classification (GTDB taxonomy): domain Bacteria; phylum Gemmatimonadota; class Gemmatimonadetes; order Gemmatimonadales; family GWC2-71-9; genus JAOTWJ01. The sequence goes on along the minus strand of JAOUDR010000190.1, from coordinate 5,956 downwards.
CTCACCGGGAGGGAGACGATCCGCTACACGAACCACTCACCGCAGGCGCTCCCGTATGTCTGGGTGTTGCTCGAGCAGAACATCTGCGACGCGGCGAGCATCACGAACCAGCTGAATCAGCCAGCGCTCGTGTTCGGAGAAACGGCCTTCGATTTCTCGTGCATGGGGTTCGAGGGTGGCGTGACGCTGGAGCACGTGCGTAGCGCCGGCGTCGATCTCGTGCATACGGTCTACGGCACGACGATGCGGGTCGAGCTACCGGCTCCGCTGCTCCCGGGCGGCATCGTCCCGCTCGAGATCGGCTGGCACTTCCGGGTGCCCGAGATGGGGGCCGGCCGCATGGGCCGCGACGGCACGCTGTATGAGATCGCCTGGTGGTACCCCCGGATGGCGGTGTACGACGACGTGCGCGGCTGGAACCACGAGCCGTACATCGGCGCGGGCGAGTTCTACCTCGAGTACGGTCGCTTCGACGTGAGCATCGACCTCCCCGCGGAATACGTCGTGGCCGCGACCGGGGTGCTCCAAAACCCCACGGACGTGCTGACCGCGGCGCAGCGCGAGCGACTGGCCCGGGCCGTGGAGTCCAGCACGCCGGTGGCCGTCATCGCGGCGGGTGAGGTGGGCCTGCCGCAGACGCGACCCACGCGGGAGGGGATGCTCACGTGGCGTTTCGAGGCCGAAAGCGTGCGTGACTTTGCGTTTGCCGCCGCGCCCAACTTCCGGTGGGATGCCGTGGGATGGGATGGCATCCTCATTCAGTCGCTCTACCGACCGGGAGCGGCGGGGTGGGAGGAGGGGATCCGCATGGCAGAGCACGCCATCCGCCACTTCAGCGAGCGGCTGTATCCCTACCCATACCCGCACGCCACCACGATCGAGGGACCCATCGCCGGCATGGAATACCCGATGCTCACGTTCGTCGCGGGCACCGATCGGGAGAACCTCCACTTTACACTGATGCACGAGTTCGGCCATGAGTGGTATCCCATGCTGGTCGGCTCGAACGAGCGCCTGTACCCGTGGATGGACGAAGGCTTCAACATGTTCATCGACATCGAAGCGACCGAGGACTACTTCCGAGGTACGCCGTATGGGGACACCTACGCGCAGGGTCCGGTCGAGGCATACCCGCAGCACGCCATTCCCGGGCTCGAGCAGCCCTTGAGTACCCCACCCGCGGAGTCTCGGGACCTCTGGTGGACCGCGTACACGAAACCCGGGTTGATGCTCCACCTGCTGCGCACGGAAGTATTGGGGAAGGAGCGGTTCGATGCCGCGTTCCGCGCCTACACCGATGCCTGGGCGTTCAAGCATCCCACCCCCGCCGACTTCTTCCGGGTCATGCGGAACGAGACCGGCATGGACCTCGACTGGTTCTGGCGCGGGTGGATCTACACGACCGCCCGGCTCGATCAGGCCGTCGACTCCGTGACCAACGGCGCGGACGGTCCGGAGATCCACCTCACGAACCGCGGGAAGATGGTGATGCCTGCCGAACTCGCCATCACCTTTGGCGACGGGAGTCGGGAGACGGTGCGTCTCCCGGTCGAGATGTGGAACCTCGGATCCCGGTTTACCTACCGCGTCCGCGGCACTGGCGGGATGCCAACGGCGGTCGAGCTCGATCCGCGTGCCGTGTACCCGGACGTGGACCGAGTCAACAACCGCTGGCCGCGGTAGGGATCAGCCGCCGCCCTTGAGGCGGATCAGCAGGCGCCGCGCCTGTGGGTTGTCCGGCTGGAGTTCCAGCGCCCGCTCGAGTTGCGTGATGGCCGCGGTGGTGTCGCCGACTGCGAGGTGCGCCTGCCCGCGCACCATCGCACTCGGTCCGTCACCGGGATGATACTCCGCATTGAGTGCGAGGAGCGTCAGTGCATCCGGGGCGGACCCCGCCCGGAGCCGGCTAACCGCCGCCGAGATCACGGGTGCAGGACCGAAGTCGTAGGTGAACCCGCCGTAGAACCGCTCCCTTAGCTCACGGTACCGGACGACCGCGGCGTCGGCGCCCGCGGAGTCGGCGACGTGGGCGAGCAGGTCCTCCATCATGAAGGGCCGTGCCTGCCCGCGGTGACAGGTGACGCACTGCACCTCGACCGCCGGAGTACCCCGCTTCGGCAGCTCAGCGAGCCACTTCCCGTTGATCTGCTGCACCATGCGCAGCATCTCTCGCGCCTTGTCCTTGGCCGGCATGTCGTCGCTCACGAAGTCGAACGTCGACAGCGGCTCGCCCGCTTCCCCGATGTGGCAGTGCTCGCACCGCACACCAAGGCCGATGGCGAATCCCCGCATGGTGTTGATCACCTCGCGCACCGGGGTGTCCTTGGGCAGGACCTGGAGGTTCTCGGTGGAGTCGGGCGGGAACTGGGCCACGGCCGGGCCGGCGGTCAGCGACAGGGCAAACAGGGCGAGGGAAGGACGCATCGGGGCTCCGGAACGGGACTAGAGAGGAACCCCGAAGGGGTGGGAGGGTTCCCCGATGGCCGATGGCCGATGGCCGATCAGTCGATCTGCTTGGTTGCTTCCGCGAACCGGCGCACGATCTCGCCGGCAGGCTCGACAGCGTGAATCCGCTCGACGCTGCGGCCGGCCTGCCAGTACTCTTTGTCCTCGTTCATGAGCGCGCGCTTGAGCTCCCAGACGGAACGGAGGGCGAAGAAGGTCCGCATGAGGTGCTTGGTGCGCCGTCCGCGGAGCAGGCGCCGGGCCAGCGGGCCGGCCCGGAGTCCGAGCCGCTCGATGTACGGCGTCCGGATCACGGCCACGGGGATGCCCGACAGACGTTCGGTGAGCACGATATCGTCTTCCCGCGCGCGCACGATGGCGGCCTTGTACGCTTCGCTGGCACGGCATTCCGGTGTCGCGATGAAGCGGGTGCCGAGCTGCGCGCCGGCATAACCGAGACGCAGGGCGGCCACGAACTCCGCCTCGTCACCGATGCCGCCGGCACAGACGAGCGGGACACCGAGGTCGGCCAGTTCCTCGTAGAGCGCCGCCGCGTCGGTCGGTCCGGCGTGGCCGCCCGCCCGGCGGTTGACGGCAATGATCCCGTCGACACCGCCGTCCAACCCCTTCATCGCCCACTTCCGTTCCGTGACGTCGTGATAGACCACGCCGCCCGCGGCGTGCGCGCGATCCGCAACCCAGCGAGGGTTGCCGAGCGAGGTAACGAAGAACCGCACACCCTCTTCCAACGCCACGTCCACCCAGCGCTCCATCCGTTCCCGATAGGCCTTGGACGACTGCTCGATCAGCGCGTTCATGCCGATGGGCTTGCTCGTGAGCTGCCGAATGAACCGCAGACCCTCACGGAACTCGTGCCCGTGGACATAGGACAGGGACACCGGCTGGACGATGCCCATCCCGCCCGCCTCCGACACGGCGGCGACGAGCTCGGGATTGGAGCAGGGGTACATCGCCCCGCAGAGGAGCGGCACCTCGATGCCGGCGTGCCGGGTGAGCGGGGTGTCGAGGGGGCCGGTCATGTGGGTCCCAGCCGCCAGACGGCCTCGACGTCCGCCACCACGTCCCCCGCCGCGTCCGTGAGCCGGGCCATCGCCACCTGGTCGACCGGCTCGGTCAGCGCCGGGACGGGGATACACCGGCACTCGGCGGTGATGGTCCCGCGGGCTTTTTTCTGATACGAGACGCCGAGCCGGACGGGAATGCCGCGCACCGATGGGTGGAGGGCCGTCGTGACCGCGAGACCGGTGGTCAGCTCGCCGAGGTTGGCGAGTGCGACGGCATGGATCGAGGCGAGGTGATTGCGCACGCCGCGCCGGTCGCGCAGGGTCACGCGCGCGTATCCGGGCTCCATGACCTGGACGGTCGCACCCATCGTCCCGGTGTACGGTGCGCGGCGTCCCACGAGCCAGCTGAAGATCTGCCGCCCAAGCGGCAACGCACGCGTGCGGTCCCACATCCGCAGCAGACCGGCCCCGGGGGAATCGTACTTCGTCGTCATGGACGTGGCTCGCGCATCGATCCAATCTAGCGTGCAGCGCTTGACTTCATTCCGGCGAATGCCATACTCGGTGCGCGCGCACCCCAGGGACCTCATGTCGGCCTCACGAACACCCTCACCCTTCTGGCAGGCCTTCGGCCCGGGACTCCTGTGGGCGTCGGCCGCCATCGGCGTGTCGCACCTGGTACAGTCCACCCGCGCCGGCGCCAACGCGGGCTTCGGACTTGCCTGGGTGATCCTGGCGGCGCTGGTGCTCAAGTACCCGTTCTTCGAGTACGGACCACGCTACGCGGCCGCCACGGGAGAGAGTCTCGTCGAGGGATACCTCCGCGTTGGGCGCTGGGCCCTCTGGCTGTATCTCCTGATCACCATCAGCACCGCCATGATCATCCAGGTGGCCGTCGTGCTGTTCACGGCGTTCATCGCGCGGAACGTGTTTGGCCTCACCTGGTCCATGCCGGTCATGACGGGCGCGGTGCTAGCGACCTGTGCCGGCGTGCTCATGGTGGGACGGTTCCGCGGCCTGGATCGGGCGTCCAAGCTGATCATCGCGCTCCTGTCCGTCTCGACCCTGTTCGCGGCCGTGGTCGCGGCGCGGCGCGTGGATCCGGCCAGCTTCACGCCCTGGCCACTGGGGCCGGACGTGGTGGCGTTTCCGTTCATTCTCGCGCTCGTCGGGTGGATGCCGTCGGCGTTCGACATCTCGGTCTGGAGTTCCCTGTGGACGCTGGCCAAGAACCGCGCAACGGGCACGCGCGCGAGCGTGGCACACGCCCTGCTCGACTTCCGCATCGGGTACGTGGGGACCGGAATGCTCGCGTTCGCGTTCGTCACCCTGGGCGCCGGCGTGATGCACGGCTCCGGCACGAGCTTCAGCGATCAGGGCACGCAGTTCTCGGTGCAGCTGGTGGATCTCTACGCCCAGACGCTCGGCAACTGGCTACGGCCGATCGTGCTCGTGGCCATGCTCACGACGATGTTCTCCACGTCGCTCACGGTGATCGACGGGTTCCCGCGCGCCATCGCCCGCTCGGTGTGGGTCGTGCGTCACGGGCTCGAGCCCGCGCCCGACGACGTAGGGCCGGTCTATTGGGGTGCCGGTGCAGTGTTGGGGGGCCTCACGGTCGTGATCGTGCTGCTGTTCATCGGGACGCTCACCGCGATGGTGGATTTTGCGACGATCGTGTCGTTCTTCACCGCGCCGGCGTTGGGTTACCTCAACCTCCGCGCGGTCACGGCACCACACGTGCCGGTCGAGGCGCGGCCGGGGCCCGGGTTACGGCGTCTGTCGATTGTCGGGTTGGCATTGTTGGGTGGGACCGCGGTCGCATACGTGATTTGGTAACGCGATTTGGTAGGGGCGACCCGCCGGGTCGCCCGCCGGCATCAGATCGGCCTCCCGATCCCCCCGTCGATCGGGGTGCCCGGATCGCCCGTGGAATTGGCCGGCCCGGATCGGCAACGAATCGGCGATGGGGTGCGGGGTTGGCGGGGCGACCCGCCGTGTCGCCCCGACGGATCGGGGCCGCGAACCCGGCGGCGATCGGCGCGCCCGGATGTTCTTGGAATTGGCCGGTCCGGATCGTGAACGAATCGGCGATGGGGTGCGGGGTTGGGGGGGGCGACCCGCCGGGTCGCCCCTACGGATCTCGATTGTCGGGTTGGCATTGTTGGGTGGGACCGCGGTCGCATACGTGATTTGGTAACGCGATTTGGTAGGGGCGACCCGCCGGGTCGCCCCGACGGATCGGGGCCGCGAACCCGGCGTCGATCGGCGCGCCCGGATGCCCTTGGATTTGGCCGGTCCGGATCGTGAACGAATCGGCGATGGGGTGCGGGGTTGTGGCGGGGCGACCCGCCGGGTCGCCCCGACGGATCGGCGCCGTCCACGGATCGGTCCGCGGGCCCGCCGCCCGCCGGGGATCACGCCGGCGGCGGCGCGAATCTCGGCAGGTGGGCCCGGTGCCGGGACAGAAACTCGGCGTACTGCTG
>JAOUDR010000189.1 GCA_029859185.1 Gemmatimonadota bacterium | reverse complement strand
CATCGTCGAAGATGAGGGCGCCAAGATCCACGAAATCTCCGCCACCGGCCGGGACCGCCGCGGGCTCCTTTGCCACCGGCGGCGCCGGCTCCTCGGGTACGAGGCTCGCGAGGGTGCTCAGCGCTTCTTCGTTGTTCGGGTCGTACTCGAGCACCCGCTTGAACACCATCTCCGACCGCTCGGCGGACCCGGAGCGCAGCAAGGCGTTCGCGAGCCCGAGGTACGCCTCCACCATCTCGCGCTTCTCGCCGGTCCGGAACGCGCCCTCTACCCGCTTCTGGTGATGGCGGACGCTGTTCGGCTCCAGCCGGATCAGCCGGCCGACGATGCGGGCTACATCCTTCCACCGCTCCGTCGACTCGAACATGGCCATCGCGATGTCCAGCTCCTCGATACCGCGGTCCCGCTTGCCGGCCTCGACGAGCGCCTCACCCAGCACGATGTGGCGCTGTGGATCGTCCGGATCATCGGCGACCTGAGCCTCGAGCGCCGAGAGGTCGGCGGGATGATACGCCGCTTCCGCCGCCGCGGGGGCCGGCACGGACTCGGCGACTTCGATCTCCTCGAGGTCTTCGAGCTCGAGCTCCGCGACCTCGGCCACCGCCTCGGTCCCGAGGTCGCCGAGGTCGCCGAGGTCGAGGTCCGGAACCTCGAACGAGGTCCGCGGCGACGCCTCCACCGGCGCCGGCTTCACGCCGGCTTCGACCTCGCCCGCACCCGCGACCTCGATCTCGGGCAACTCGACCAACGTGGGCTCGGCTGCTTTCTCCGGAAGTACGGCCTCCTCTTCCGATGGCGCGGCTGCCTCTTCTGGCGCAGCTTCTTCCTCTAGCGCGACTTCTTCTTCTAGCGCCGCTCCTTCTTCGATGAGCGAGGTAGGCTCGATCTCGAGACCCGTCGCCGCAGGCTGCGGCTCGACCGCGAATTCCTCCGAGATATCGAGCCCCTCGATGCGGTCAACCGCCAGGGTGTCGTCCGCACCCGCCATGGCCGTGGTCTCGATGACCAACCCCTCGTCCGCGGCCGGTGGCTCCATCGGCTCGGCGGCGGTGGGTTCGATGAGGAACTGCTCCGCCTCGTGCTCCTCGGCAGCCGGCGCCTCCGCCGCGGCTTCCGCGACCTGATCGGTGCGATATTCCTCCTCGAGGTCCAGGAACACGAGGTCGCCGGACTTCTTGGGCCGCTCCTTGACCTTGGCCTTCGGCGCGCGTTCCGGATCGAAGTCGGGGTCGATCGCCTTGATGTTCTGCAGCGTCTGGCGCGAGCGGCGCCTGTCCCCGGTGGCCTCAGCCTCGGCGAACAGCTTGGCCAACTGCTCCCGGGCTTCCGCCGTGCGGGCGGCGCCCTTGAGTTGCTCGGCCAGCAGCAGGCGAATCTCCTCATTGTCGGGCGAGAGGTCCGCGAACTCCTTCAGCGCGCGGAAGGCCTCGTCCGTCTTCCCCGCCTTCTGCATCCGCTCGGCATACTCGAGCAGATTCTGCTTGGCCTGCGCAATGAGCCCGCGCTCGACCATGAGTTGCGCCAGCCGCAAGTAGACGTGCGTGCGCGACGGTGCGTTGCGCAGCACCTTGTTGCAGAGGGCGATCGCGTTGTTCGGGAACCCGTACTCGGCGTAGAGATTCGCGGCGCGCTCGTACATGTCCACGCCTTCGGGAACCTTCTGGAGCTTGAGGTACAGGTCGCCGACACGGTTGAACAACGCCAATTCGTTGGCAATCTCCGCCTTCCCCTCGAGCCCCCGAAAGAGCTCCAGGTAAAGATCGATCGCCCGCTCGAGTTGGTTCTTGTCCTCGAACTTCTTGGCCTTGAGCTTGAGCTTCTCGACGTTCAGCGCTCGCCTCGCCTCGGAAATCGTGAGATGCCAAAGACTTGGAACAGCCTCAAACGAGGAAGTTTATCGTTGCACCGGCAGGGTGACAAGCCGCTCCCGCTATCCAGACACCCGCCACCAGGTTCGACCCATACCAGTAGACCAACTCGCGCCAATCCCGGACGGCCAGCAGGGCAAGATCCGCACGGAACCCCGGCGCGATCTGCCCCCGCGTTCCCGCTTCCCCCACGGCCGCCGCCCCATTGGCGGTGATCGCCAGGACGGCTTCGGCGGGGACCATACGGAGTTGGGACACGCCGAGGGTGGCCATGAGTGGCAGGCTCGCGGCTGGCGACGAGCCCGGGTTGAAGTCCGTGGCCAGGGCCACCGCCGCGCCGCGGTCGATCAGGGCCCGCGCGGGCGCCCGATCGGCCCTGCCGAGGAACAGCATCGTCCCCGGCAGCAGCACCGCCACGGTACCGCTCCCGGCGAGCGCGGTGATCCCCTCCTCCGATATCCGGGCGAGGTGATCTGCCGAGACGGCGTCGAGGGCGGCCGCCAGCTCCGCTCCACCCGAGCCGTCGAGTTCGTCCGCGTGGAGCTTGAGCCCGAGCCCATGACCACGCGCGGCCTCCAGGATCCGGCGGGACTCGCCCGGCGTGAACACCCCCGGCTCGCAGAACACATCGCAAAACCGGGCGATGCCCTGCTCGGCCACGGCGGGGAGCATCTCGTCAATCACCAGCCGGACGTAGTCCTCGCGCCGACTGCGGTACTCGAGTGGGACCTCGTGGGCGCCGAGAAAGGTCGGCACCACCGCGGGCGGTCCCGCCGTGAGCGACCCGATCACCGCCAGTGCGCCCAGCTCCGTGGCGGTATCGAGGCCGTAGCCCGACTTCACTTCGACGGTGGTCGTCCCGTGGGCAAGCAGGTGGTGCAGCCGACGGCTGGTGAGGTCACGGAGCTCGTCAGCGGAACGCGAACGTTGGTCGCGCACCGACGACAGGATGCCCCCGCCCTCGGCGGCGATCGCCTTGTAATCCATCCCGCGCGCCCGCCGCTCATAGTCGTCGAGTCGGGCCATCCCGAACACCGCGTGGGTATGGGCATCCACGAAGCCGGGAAACAGGACTCCGTCGATCTCGATCACCTCGGCGTCGTCCGCCTGGTCCTTGACCTCCCGATACCGTCCGACCGCCTCGACCAGGCCGTCGCGCACCAGCACGGCGCCACCGTCGATGACCTCGAGGTCCGCCATTTCGGGGCCGCGACGGGCGCGGGCCGGGCCGCGGCACGTCACGACCTGGGTCGCGCCGGCGAACAGCCGCCTCAGCGTCCCCCCTCGCGCATCGGCAGTCGGATGCCGTGGCGCTCGGCGGTCGCCACGGCGAGGTCGTACCCGGCATCGGCGTGGCGCGCCACGCCGATGCCCGGATCGTTGGTGAGGACACGCTCCAACCGACGCGCGGCGCCGTCCGAGCCGTCAGCGACGATCACCTGCCCCGCATGGAGGCTGTTGCCGATGCCGACTCCGCCGCCGTGATGGAATGACACCCACGACGCCCCGGACGCCGTGTTGAGCAGCGCGTTGAGGATCGGCCAATCGGCAATCGCGTCCGAGCCGTCCAGCATGGCCTCCGTTTCCCGGAACGGCGAAGCGACGGACCCCGTATCGAGGTGGTCACGCCCAATCACGATTGGCGCCGTGATCTCGCCCGTTCGGACGAGATCGTTCAACGCGAGCCCGAACCGGGCCCGCTCGCCCTGACCCAACCAGCAGATCCGCGCCGGCAGACCCTGAAACGCCACGCGTTCTCGGGCGAGCCGGATCCAGTTGACCAGGTGCTCGTCGTTGGGAAACAGCTGGAGTACCAGGTCGTCCGTCCGGAAGAGGTCCGCCGGGTCACCCGACAGCGCCGCCCAGCGAAACGGCCCCTTCCCTTCGCAAAACAGCGGGCGGATGTACTCGGGCACGAATCCGGGAATGTCGAACGCCTCCGTCACGCCGGCGTCGAGCGCCTCGGTGCGGATGTTGTTCCCGTAGTCGAAGGTGACAGCCCCGGCCCGCTGCAGCGCCAGCATGCCGCGCACGTGCTCGGCAATCGAGGCGCGCGCCCGCCGGAGGTATTCCTCGGGGTCGGAGCCGCGCAACGCGGCGGCCTCATCCACCGACAACCCGGCCGGCACGTACCCGTTGAGCGGGTCATGCGCCGACGTCTGGTCGGTGAGGATGTCAGGGACCCAACCACGCCGTGCCAGCTCGGGCACCACGTCGGCGCAGTTGCCCAGCAGGCCCACGCTGAGTGCCCGCTTCGCCCCGCGAGCCTCATCGACCTTGGCCAGCGCCTCGTCGAGCGACTCCGTCGCCACGTCGAGGTAGCGGGTCTCGAGCCGGCGCTGGATGCGCTGCGGATCGACCTCGACCGCCAGCATCACGGCCCCGTTCATCGTCGCCGCGAGCGGCTGGGCGCCGCCCATGCCGCCCAGCCCACCGGTCAGGACGGCCCGACCCGCCAGCGACCCCGCAAAGTGGCGCCGCCCGACCGATCCGAAGGTCTCGTACGTGCCCTGGAGAATCCCCTGCGTGCCGATGTAGATCCAACTCCCGGCCGTCATCTGACCGAACATGATGAGTCCCTGGCGCTCGAGCTCGCGGAACCGCTCCCAGGTGGCCCAGCGTCCCACCAGATTCGCGTTGGCGATCAAGACCCGGGGGGCATCCTCGTGTGTCCGGAACACGCCGACCGGCTTGCCCGACTGGACGAGCAGCGTCTCGTCATTCCCCAGGGTGCGCAGCGTGCGGCAGATGGCGTCGAACGCGTCCCACGAACGCGCCGCGCGACCGGTGCCGCCATACACGACCAGGTCATCCGGCCGCTCCGCCACGTCCGGATCGAGGTTGTTCATCAGCATGCGGAGCGCCGCCTCCTGCACCCAGCCGCGGCACGAACGCGCTGTCCCGCGCGGCGCGCGGACGGTACGGGCGGTCGCCGTCACGGCAACGCCTCCTTCGCAATGAGATCGCTCAGGGCTTCGAGATCGGGATGCACGGGTCGGTCGCCGGTCAGCGTGTGGACGGCACGCCGGACACGTTCGTGTACCCGCTCGACGCCGGCACCCGGGCGCAGCGGCTTGAGGATATCCAGCCCTTGCGCCGCGCACAGCAACTCCGCCGCGACGACGCGGCGCGCGTTCGCCAGGACCCGGCGGGCTTTGAATGCCGCGGCCATCCCCATCGGCACGATGTCCTCCTGATTGGCATCGGTCGGAATGGACTGCACGCTCGCGGCCGTACAGAGCGTCCGGGACTCCGCCACGAGCGCCGCCGCCGTGACCTGGACCATCATGAAGCCGGATTCGACTCCGGGGTTGCGGGCGAGGAACGCGGGCAGCCCCTGTGAGAGGTCCGGGTTGAGCAGCCGCTCGACCCGGCGTTCCGCGATACCGGCCAAGGTCGTGAGCGCGATCGCCAGCACGTCGAGGGCAAGCGCCACCGGCTGGCCGTGGAAGTTCCCACCCGATAGGACCCCATCCTCGAACACGAGTGGATTGTCGGTCGAGGCGTTCAGCTCGATCTCCGCCGTGCGGGCCGCGAACTCGATGGCGTCGTGCACGGGACCGAGCACCTGCGGCGTGCAGCGCAGACTGTAGGCATCCTGCACGCGGGGGTCGTTCTCGCGATGCGATTCGCGTATTTCGCTGTCGGCCAGCAAACCCCGGAGCAGGGCCGCGGACGCGATCTGGCCGGGGTGCGGGCGCGCGAGATGGATCCGCTCGTCGAACGGCTCGGGGGTCCCACGCAGCGCCTCGAGCGACATGGCCGCCGCGGCATGGGCGGCACGCCACAGGCGACGCGCGTCCTGCACGAGCAGGGCGAGCAGTGCGGTCTGGGCCTGGGTGCCGTTCACGAATGAGATGCCCTCTTTGGCCTCGAAATGCAGCGGCGAGATTCCGGCTTCCTGCAACGCGGCCGCCGCCCGCTGGCGGACCGCCACCGTCCGACCACGCACCGGGTGGCGCACATCCACGTCGCCCTCGCCGAGCAGCGCGAGCCCAATGTGCGACAGCGGCGCGAGGTCGCCTGACGCCCCGACGCTGCCTTGCTCCGGGACGACGGGATGGATTCCCGCATTGAGGAGTGCTACCAGCCCCTCGGCAATTGCGGGCCGCACGCCGCTCGTCTCGCGCAACAGCACGTTCGCGCGCAGCAGCATCGCCGCCCGGACCACGTCCTCGGGCAACGGATCCCCGACCCCGGCCGCATGGCTGCGAATCAGATTGCGTTGGAGGTCGAGGAGTTGGTCCGCAGGGATCCGCA
>JAOUDR010000188.1 GCA_029859185.1 Gemmatimonadota bacterium | reverse complement strand
ACGTTCGTCGGACGCCTGGTCCCCGTGATCCGGCAGTACATCTCCCTGCCGGCAGGCCTGGCGCGGATGCGGGTGGAGCGCTTCGCGTTCTACACGGCACTCGGGGCGGGGATCTGGTGCGCCATTCTGACGTGGATCGGGTGGTACCTCGGAGTCCAGGCGGACCGACTTGGAACGTTGCCACCAGAGCAGGTCAGCCGCTACGTGCACCGGGCGCTTCTCATCCTGGCACCAGCGCTGGCGGTCATCGTCCTGGTCTACGTGGTCCGCCAGCGGCGGCGATCCCAAGCGGGCGGGGGCGCTCGTGGGCCGTGACGACCCGGCAGGCAGGCGCTGGGTGATATCCGGCCGGGTTCAGGGGGTCGGATTCCGGTGGTTCGTCCAACGGAAGGGCGAGGGGCTGGGACTCGACGGATGGGTGCGCAACCTGCCGGACGGGCGGGTTGAGGTTGCGGCGATCGGGGCCCAGCCAGCGACGGATGCCCTTGAAGAGGCGCTCCTGGTCGGACCGCGACTCGCACGCGTCGACAGTGTGGAAACACACGAATATCAACACGAAGTGAGGCACAGCAAAGGATTTCATATCATATAGTTACGTGAGTCATTCAAAGTCGCATGTTAATACAGACTCGTGACACATCTCACCTAATGGCGTTGTCAGCTGCTGCCCCGTCGGATGACAGGGTGGATGGATGGCCTGGCCGCCATGCTTGGCCGGCTGCCGGAAGGACAGCGCCGCGCGGGAGGCCGCCGACTCCAAAGATCCGGAGCACGACCGCTGCGGCGATGCGAGGAATCGCATGGGGCCCAATACCCCTGCAGACCGCGCTTCGTTATGTTTCTACGTTTGGCCCCTGTAGCTCAGATGGATAGAGCAGCGGTTTCCTAAACCGTTGGCCGGGTGTTCGAGTCACCCCAGGGGCACCTGACCTGGATGGCTACCGCCAGACACGACATAAACCATTGAAAACAAATACGATGAACAAGCAAGAAACCGAGGCGCCCGAACGTTCCGCCGACCAGGACCGGCTCGAGCAACTGGTCAAGTGGGTTCGGGCAAACGAGAGGGTCGTCACGATCGTGGCGGTGGTGCTCGCCGTGACTGGGGCTGGCGTCTGGTTTGCCGTATCGGCGCGCCAGCGCCGGGAGACGTTTGCCCGGAGGGAACTCACGCAGGCCCGGCAGGCGGCGGAAGCAGGGAACCTCCCGCTGGCGGCAAGCGACCTCGCACGGGTGGTGGGATCCTTCGGGGGAACTTCGGCCGGACAGGAGGCCAAGCTCGTCCTGGCCGAGGTGAGGCTCCGCCAGGGACAGGCCGCCCTGGCGGCCACCGAGCTTCGGGAGTTCGTAGAGTCCGGCGTCAAGCCACAGTACCGATCACAAGCGTATGAGTTACTTGGAGTTGCGCTTGAGCAGAGCGGTCAGGCAGCCGCCGCCGGTCGGGCGTTCGAGGATGGCGCAAACGCCGCACAGGGTGAGTACCGGTATCTCTCAGCGAGCCTCCTGCTGAGCGCCAGCCGCTCGTACTCGGCCGCCGGGGACACGACTGCCGCGATCCGGGTCCTGGAGCGGATCGAGACGGACTTCGACGAGACGTCCGCGGCACAGGAGGCTCGGCTGCGGTTGGCAGAACTCGGGCGGTACGAGAACTAGGGGCGGAGATCCCGGTCCCACGCGCCTGAGAGAGGGTCTGAAGGGCAGCCCGAGCCACGCCTGAAATCTCCCAGGCGAACCCCGGGTCGGCGCTCGTGGGTCGGCGGAGCGTGATGGTGTTGGCGGGGTGTGAGGCACAACTACGGGGCCGAATGCCCCGTTCTTCTTGGCCTTGAAGATGGTGCGTATAAGATATGTTATGTTAAGTAGTTTTCAAGCTCGGTGTGGAGAACTGAATGCACCGCTCACATGATCTGAAGGAAGTGTCTACGTACTAATGGTTTAGCTGATCAGCCGGCTAGCTTCTCGCCGGGTTCGGCCAAGCAGAAATCCGCACGAGGTGGCTGAGAATGTGGAGCCCGGCACGCCGGACTCACGCATCTGGGCCGAGAGTGCCCTGATAGACCAACCGAGCCTGCCCCACCAGCCGCGGACTCCGGAGACCACCCCCGGGCATGGCCTCGCCGGAAACCGTGAGGATCGCGCCGGATCGGGACCGGACAGACCACGGCAGGTTTGCCGTCCCGAGCGAGGCCAGCACGGCAGCACACGCAACCGCCCCCGTCCCGCATGCCAAGGTCTCCGCTTCGACCCCACGCTCATATGTCCGCATCGCCCAGCCGTCAGAGCCCCGCGCCACGAAGTTCACGTTCGTCCCGGCCGGACCCACCGCTGGATGCCTGCGGAGCTCCCGACCGCGGTCCTCAAGGGCAACCAACTCGAGATCATCGACCCGAATCACCAGATGGGGGACACCGACGCGTGCGAACCCGGCGGCGGCCTCGCCCTTCCCTGCCGAAATGGCCGGGAAGGAGACGCCGTCGACGTCCGGCAGGACGAGCTCAGCGCGCGGCCCGGTTCCCGGATCGGCAGAGCCACGCACCACCCCCGCGTCGGTTTCCAACACCACGGCCGCACCTCGCGCCAACCCAATCAACGCCGAGAGCCGGGTGGCGCACAGCGCCGCGTTCCCACACATCTCGCCCCGGGATCCGTCCGAGTTGAAGAAGGTGAACCGCACGGCCCCCGCCGATCCAGGACTCAGGACGACCAGGCCGTCAGCTCCGACACCCGTGCCCCGGGCGCAAACCCGGGAAATCCGGTCCGGGGCCCAGGATCCCGGATCTACCTCGCGGCCGTCGAAGAACAGGAAGTCGTTCCCGGAACCGCACATCTTGTAGAAGGGAGCGCCGCTCACAGCTTCCCGCGCATGGCCTGAAACCGAAGCCGCCACACCATCCAGATCGCCTCGCGGACGATGGCCTTCGACATCTTGCTCACGCCATCCGTCCGATCCACGAAGACAATCGGGATCTCGACGATCCGGAATCCCTTCCGGGCCGCCCGGGTACTCATCTCGATCTGAAAGGCATACCCGTTCGAGTGGACGGTCTCCAGGTCGATGCCCACGAGCACCCGGCGCCGGAAGCACCTGAAGCCCCCCGTGGCGTCGCACAGACGGACCCCGGTCACGATCCGGGCGTAGATGTTGGCGAAATAGCTCAAGAGGAGGCGTGGCATTGGCCAGTTCACGACGGTGACGCGGCCCCCGAGATACCGTGACCCGAGGACCAGATCGGCGTGTTCAATGGCAGCCAGGAACTGTGGCAGGTGTTTTGGGTCGTGGGAGAAATCCGCGTCCATCTCGAAGACGTATTCGTAGTCGCGCTCGAGCGCCCAGCGAAATCCGGCGAGGTACGCCGTTCCGAGACCCAGCTTCCCCGGCCGATGCAGCGTGTGCACCCGTGGTTCGCGTGCCGCGGTCTCATCGGCGAGTTGGCCCGTCCCGTCTGGTGAGTTGTCATCCACGACCAGGATCTCGATCCGTGGGTCCTGGCCGAGGACGAGCGGCACGATGAGCTGGAGGTTATTGCGCTCGTTGTAGGTCGGAATGATGACGAGCGCCTTCTCAGCCATCCGACCTCCCCCGGAACCGCAGCATCACGACCAGTCCGATCACCGCTACGAGGCTCAGCACTGTCAGCAACCTGCCCCGCGCATACGTCGCGCTCGTGAATGTCAGCTCGACCTCTCGCGCGCCCGCCCGGAGAGGGACGGCCATCTGCGCGACGTTGGCCCGCAGTACCGGTTCGGACTGCCCATCCACCGTCGCCCGCCATCCGAGATACCAGTTCTCCGCCACCACCAGATACCCGTCCGCATCTGGTGGGGTTTCCAAGGCCACGGTCATCCGCCCCGGTTCCCACTGTGTGACGCGAGCGGTGGCCGTTGACGGCGTGGGCAGAGTATCGAGCGCAGGGGCCTGGACCGGCGCGTCCTCGGCCAGGAGGACCACCGCGCGGGGATTGAGGCGGGGATCGAGGACGACTCCCACGGCGCTCGAGTCATTGAGCTTCAGTCCCGCCGTCGCAACCCAGGCGTACGCGGGCGGTTCCGCCCGCTCGAATACCACGATCGCGTTGCCGGCCGCGGTGGTGACGCGGCTGTTGTGACGGATGAACCCCGGGAGCGAGTCCGGCACGGGCTCGTCCGCGGAGGCGAACACAAACCGTATGGCATAGAGGTCCCAGAGTTTGGGGCTCCCGAGATTCCGCCACTGATTCCGCCCTCCCAT
The DNA here is from genome assembly GCA_029859185.1 of Gemmatimonadota bacterium. Lineage (GTDB taxonomy): Bacteria > Gemmatimonadota > Gemmatimonadetes > Gemmatimonadales > GWC2-71-9 > JAOTWJ01. Next base: position 1,906 of record JAOUDR010000188.1, on the reverse strand, counting down.
CACCTCATCGAACGCGTGCAACTCGTTGCCGTGGTAGCCAAGGAGCTGGGGGACGCGATACGCCATGAGCGACGACCCGGGATACGCACCCGGGAGATTGAGCACCCGGAAGGGCTGCGGCAGGTCCGCCAGGGCCGCCGTCAACGAATCGCCACCGTAGAGCGCGCTTCGGGGCGGGTCGGACCACGTCCAGAAGCCGGCCACGTTGCGCCAGAGGTCGGCGCTGACGACGAAGGGCACTCCGAGGGCCAGGAAGGCGACCGGCCACCGCCCCCGTTCGGAGAGCATGACCAGCAGGCCCAGGACCAGCAGCGCGGCGCCGCTGAACACGCCCCCGATGCGGATGCTCGCGCCGGCCGCTCGCGCGGCCTCCGCGGTCGCCCGCCCCTGCGTGAGCTGGATGCCCTGGGCCAATGACTCTGCCACCGACCCGAGGACACCAACCAGCGCCAGGAACACCGCCGCCGCACCGATGGCGATCCAGATCGTGCGCAGTCGACGCCCTTCCCCGGCGAGCAGGCGGTCCACACCCAACCCGGCGAGCACCGCCAGGACCAGCGCCACCACGAAGAGCGCCATCCCGGGGGCGCGCGTCTGCTTCACGAACGGCATGACCGACCACCACACCCGGTAGAATGGCGTGCCCGCTCCGAGCGTGATCAGGAGAAACAGCAGGCCAATCCCGCCAATCCAGAGCACGAGCCGCCGCCGGCCCCGATCGGCAGCACCGAGCGCCGCCAGCGCCAGTACCGGCAGCCCCAGGTATTCCGAGTGGAGCTTGAGGCCGTTCGGCCCCCAGTACGTGCCGTCCGGGCTCTTTCCCGCGAAGTTGGCGAACAGGAACTCCGGCACGTGCGCCCATGGGATCGCAAACGACGTGGAGCCTTCGAATCCGCGGTATCCCTCGGCGCGAGGCGAGTACGGCAGATACTCGAAGAACGGCATGATCTGGATCATGCCGATCCCGAACCCGAGCACGACCGCACCCAACGCCATGGCCAAGTCGGCCGTGCGCTGGCCAACGCTGCGGCCCGGCAACGGCTCCCCAAACGCCAGGTACAACGCGAAGAGGCCCGCCGCGATCAGGAGGTAGTAGGTCATCTGCGCGTGGGGACTCACGAGCGCGAGACCGACCGTGAGGGCCAGGAGCCCATAGCCTTCCAGCCGACGCTCACGCATCGCCATGAGCAGGGCGATCAACGCCAGGGGCAGCAGCGCGGTCACGAACAGCTTCCCGTCGTGCCCGGGGGAGGCGTAGGACCCGATGACGCCGGACAGCTGATACGCCAATCCGCCCGTCACGGCACCGGCCCAGGAGACGCGGAGCCGCCGAAGGAGCAGATAGGCGAAGAGGCCCGCGAGCACGTAGTGCACGAGGAAGCCGAGGTTCATTGCGGTACCGGTCGGCAGCAGTAGTCGCAACCACGCGGTGGGATAGAAGATGTCGCCGTGCATCGCGCCGACGAACGGCATCCCGCCAAACAACTCCGGGTTCCACAGGGGGATACTGCCGGTGCGCCGGACTTCGCTTGCCAGCCAGTCGCGGAACGCATAGCCGGTGTCGTACTGATCCGAGTAGGGTCCCGCGAGGAATCGTCCGGCCCAGGCGGGGATCGACAGTACGGCGATCCAGAGCGTCAGCACCCCCGTCGCGGCAAGCGTCGGGTACTTCGGCTCGAACGCGCCGGCGGGGGGCGGAACGGATCGCGATGATGGAGGTGGCATCACTTGTCGCTCGTCTCGGGCAGGCAATCTAACCGCCGCCGGTGGCGACGGGACCCTCGACGGTCGGCGGGCGGGGACCGCCCATGGCCAGCCCCGCCAACGCCGCGAGCACCTCGGTGAGCGTGAGGAGCAGGCGGGAAGCCACGCCCAGGATGATGGCTCCGCTCGACCCCACGCTCGG
>JAOUDR010000187.1 GCA_029859185.1 Gemmatimonadota bacterium | reverse complement strand
ACCGAAGATCACCTGGGAACCGGCGCTCGACGAGGCATCGCACGCCAATGCGCCGGCCCGACGTGCCTGCTCGACGATCGTATGGTTGAGCGCCTGATAGTTCGTTGCCGCGACGACGAGCATCGCTCCGTGAACCTGCGATTCGTGGAACGGCCCCTCGATCCACCTGACCACGCCCGCCGTGATCAGTGCTCCGAGTTCGTCTGTGACGGTCGGAGCGATCACGGTCACCCGGGCTCCAGCGCGCGCCAGCGTCCCGGCCTTGCGGGTGCCGACCGCACCCCCGCCGATCACGACGCAGTCCCGCCCCCGCAGGTCGATGGCCATGGGGAGGAACTGGAGCGCGGGTGGCGCGTGATTTCTCTTGGCCATCGGGTCTCCGGTCAGTGTCCGACCGCGAGCAAGCCGCTCGCTGCCAGCGTGAGGACCAGTACTTCCAGTCCGGCCATGACGGCGTAGATCCGGTCTCCCTTGCGGAGCAGCGCTGGGAGGATCCCGAGGAAACAGACGATGGTCACGCCGCCCAGCAGGGCAATGCCCACGAAGTTGAGATAGTCCCCCTTGCCGACCACCGAGAGCCACGCCCACCCGGTGATGACGTGCTCGTGGTGCAGGTGCTCCGCGTTGGTTGCTTCGAGGTACTCGTGTACGCTCAGTTCCCAGTAGTTGGGGAGCTCGTGCAGCGGCACACTGGGAGCCACGATGCCCGAGACGTAGAGCGCGAATGTGACGAGGAGGACGAGCAGCCCGGCGTCCACGCCGACCTGGAGAATGGACGCGTAGCGCCACTGCTCATCGTCGACGCGGGGCTGTGTCGCGGCTTCGGTCATCGCGAGGGTACCCATCGATGCCAACCCCTCAGAAGAAGAACGGCAGCCCGAGACCCTTGGTGAAGGCCTTGGCTCCCGAAAACAGCAGCAGTCCAATCACGATGCGCCGGACCATCCGCGGCTTCGCAATCCGGAGCAGGCGCACGCCCACGAACGAGCCCAGCATGATCCCCACGAGCGACGGCACGACCATCATCGGGATTACGCACCCTTGGTTCAGATAGACCCAGGCCGCGGACGTGTCGGTGATCGAGAGGAGGAACTTGCTCGTGGCGACGCTGACCTTGAGCGGCGCGCCCATCACGAGGTTCAGGACCGGGACGTTGGCCCACCCCGCCCCGAGTCCGAACATGCCCGCCATCAGACCGATCACGATGAACATCAGCAGTCCGGGGATGGTGCGATGGATCTTCCAGTCGATCGTCTGGCCGAGGCTGGCTTCGCGGTAGACGCCGTGGATGTGCAGGATGGAAGACAGGCGGTCGGCGTGCGGGACGTCCGGGAACTCGGACTTGCGCGCGATCAGCATAATGACGACGATCGCCAGGATGGCCATCCCCAGCGCGGTCTGCACGATGTTCGTCGGCAAGGCAAGGCCGATCATGGCACCGACGATGGCGCACGCGGATGCGATCAGCGCGACGGGAATGGCGAGTCGCAGGCTGGCCAGATTCATCTTCAGAAACCCGGGGCCCGCCGCGAGCGCGCCGCTCAATGCCACCAGCAGACCACACCCGCGGACGAAGTCGAGGTGAAACGGGAAGAACCCGCTCACGATCGGCACGAAGAGCACCCCGCCACCCACGCCACCCAGCGCGGCGAGGATGCCCATCACGATCGTGAGCCCAAACAGGACGAGCGGCCAGATCCACCACGCGATCGTGGTCCCGGTGGTCGCAGTGGCGGCAGCTTGGGCCACGGACGGGTTCGGCAGCACGACCAGCGTCAATGCGACGACCGCCAAGCCGGTCCCGGCCCCAACGAGCCACCACCACTTCCGCCACACGTGGCGGATCCCGCTGCGCACACCCATTCCCGCTCCTCACTTCCCGCGCTCCCACCGGCCCCTACGGGTAGGGATCGAACCACTGCACCTTGAGCCGCACCTCTTTCACCCCCCGCACGCCTCGAGCGATCGCGGCAATACGATCCCCGGTTTCGCCGGTCGCGAGCATCGGCGCGCTCCCCGAGACGGTCACGACCCCCGCATGCGCCTTGACCTCGAGCGGCAGTCCGCGTGTCTCCGACTCGGAAACCAGGGCGAGCTTGACCCGGCATGCCACCCGGAAATCCCCGAACTGCGAGAGGACGTCGTCGGTGACGGCGAATTCCGGCTGCTGGAGCCCGACCGCGATGAAATCGCACGCCGTGGGGATCGACATCGTCGCGACGTTGATCACCATGTCGTACAGGGTCGGATCCTCGATGTGCTCGCCGTACATCATCTTCACCCAGCGGGCGCGTGCTGCATCGACCGTCCGGATGTGCTGGTCCGCGGCGCTTCGGGTCATGCCGTCGGATTCCATCAGCACGCGCACCCGCATCTCGACCGGTGCAATCAGTCGAATCCGCATGACACTCGGCAGGCCCCGCAGGAGCACCTGGCCGGCCAGGCCGTGGTACACGAGGTTGCCGGTGGACAGGTGCTCGGCGAGGGTGGCCTGGACGGCGACGACGTAGACCCGACGGATGGCCGCGTGCCGGTCCCAGACGGTCGGCGACCGATGGAAGTGATGGGTCACCTCCTCTTCCGACACGCCGAAGGCCGTCGCGGTGGTCTGGAGGATCTCTCGTCCCAGCAGCGGATAGTCCAGGTAGTCCGCAAGGCACTCGGCCAGCGCTTGGCCACCACTCTTCGATCCGCGACAGATGCTGACGATCGCCATGCGTCACCCCCCCCCGCGGTCGGGCCTGCCATGCTGTCGCGGTCCGTTGCCCGGACTCATCGGCCCCCTCCGGCTATCGCCTGAAGGTGACGGCGGCTGGTGGTCGCGAATTCGTCGATGCGGGCCAGCATGGCGTCCGTGGTCTCGTACGGCGGGCGGCGTGCCAGCGTGCCGATCATCAGGCACGCCGTCTCGAGCGCGATGGACTCCAGGTTGATGGTGAGCTCGTACAGGGAGGTGTCGGTGAGGTCCACCCCGTACATGCGTCTCACCCACCGCCGCCGCTCACGATCCAACTTCCGAATGAACCGCTCGGCCGCCTCGTGTGTCGTGTGCGCGTGGAGGCCCACGATCGCCTGGACACGCAGCGGCATGGGGGCGACGAGCCGGACGCGCAGGACGCCTTGGAGATCCCGCAGGAGAAACTGGCCGGCCAGTCCGTGGTAGATCAGGTTCCCGCCGACGCACCGGCTCGCCAGGGCTGACTGGACGGCCACGACGTAGGCGTGACGCTCTCGCGTGATCACGTCCCAGGGCCCCGGGGGGGTCGTGAGCTTCTCCCGGACCTTCGCCTCGGAGGCCCCCAGGGCCTCGGCGGCTTCCTGGAGCACCTCGCGCGCCACGCACGGATAGCCAAGGCCTTTGGCAAGGCACTCGGCGACGGCCCGCCCGCCGCTCTTGGTTCCCCGGGAGATGGTGATGATCGCCATAGCCGTCCCCGTCAGGCCCCGACGCCGCTGGCGCGCGCGTCCGCGGTCTGGCACCGCCGGGCTGCGCGCAGGACCCCTGGCGCCCACGCGGGCGTCCCCAGCGCGTGTACGTGGGTGTACGACGCGAGGACATTGCGGTGGCACAAGCCGTCCGAGCGGCCACCACAGCCGTGCCCGCGCCGTACCCGGAAGGCGAACGACACGGTGTCGGCGGTGAGGGTCTCGAGGAACGTGTAGTGGAACTCATGACCCACGATCGACTGCCCCACGTCGAAGAACGGGTTGGGCGTCACGGTCTCGAGCTCCGCATAGCCGTGACCGCGCGGCCGTTCGGCGAACCCGAATACGGCCGGAAGCGCCCCGACCATGGGGTAGGTGCGGCCTTCGATCACGAGCTGGGTGCCCAGGTAGACCGCGCCGCCGCATTCGGCATAGACGGGAAGCCCAGCCGCCACCGCATCGCGCACCGACGCGCGGAACGCCCGGTTGTCGGCAAGCGCGCCGGCGGCCGTTTCGGGGAACCCCCCGCCGACGTACAGGGCGTCGAGGTCGGGGAGGTCCCCGTCCGCGAGGGGTGAAATCTCGATGAGGTACGCCCCGGCGCGGGCCAACGCTTCGAGGTTCTCGGGATAGTAGAATTGAAAGGCGGCGTCCCGGAACACCCCCACCCGCGCGGTAGTCGCCGGTGTCGTATCGGGCCACGCGGTTGACCAAGCGGGGAGGGTCGGTGCCCCCCGAGCGATCCCGAGCATGGCGTGCAGGTCCAGGTACCGCTCCGCGATGTCGGCCGCGTGGGCGACCGCGGTATCGAGCTGCGCATGCTCCTCAGGCGGCACCAGACCAAGGTGCCGTTCCGGGAATGGGTGCGGCTCGAGACGAGGCAGGGCACCGAGAACCGGCAGCTGGCATGCGTCTGCCACGGCCTGACGGACGACCGTTTCGTGCCGGCTGCCGGCGACCCGATTGAGGATGACGCCGCGTATCGGGACGTCGGGATCGAGTTGCTGACAGCCGAGGACCAGTGCCGCCACCGTCCGGGTGGATTTCGTGCAATCCACGACCAGGACGACGGGAGTCCGCAGCAGCTTGGCCAGCTCGGCGGTACTGTAGGTGCCCCGAGCGTCCGCGCCGTCGAACAGGCCGCGGTTGCCCTCGACAAGTGCCACATCGGCACGCCCGGTGGCCGCGGCAAACGATCCGCGGATCGCGTCGGGCGACATCAGAAACAGGTCGAGGTTGCGACACGGTGACCCGGCGGCACGCGACAGCCACGCGGCGTCGATGTAGTCCGGGCCCTTCTTGAAGGCGGCCACGGCGTGGCCAGACCGGCGCCACGCCGCGAGCACCCCGATCGACAGCAGTGTCTTGCCGCTGCCTCCGTTCAGCCCCGCGATCAGCAGCCGCGGAGTCGTCATTACCCTAGGCCATTTCGATGAAACCGCATGGGCAGATCTCGGCGCACTTGGCACACCCCGTGCAGTTCTGCAGCTTGAATGGGTACAGGACCCCCTTCTGCATCGGCTTCTCGATTGCCTGGTCCTGGCAGTACATCCAGCACTTCTCGCAATCCATGCAAAAACCGCAGCTCATGCACCGCCGCGATTCTTCGATGACCTGCTCGGCGGCGAGCCCGAGGTTCACCTCGCGGTCTACGTCGGTCAGACGCTGTTCCACCGCGAGCGCCGCCGGCTCGTTGCGCGCTGCCTGTGCGTAGTGGTCCAGGAGCATCTTGGCGGGACGGATGACCTCCATCCGGTCGGGCTCGCGCGAGGTGCCGAGGAACTGGTGCTCGATGGCCTCGGCCGCGCGGCGTCCGTGTCCGACCGCCGTGGTGACCAGATCCAGTTGCGTGACGTCGCCACCGGCCCAGATGCCCGGCGTGTTCGTGGCGCCTTCCTCATCGACCGTGATCCAGCTCTTGCCGTCGATCAGCGACTCGAAGCCCGTGAAGTCCGGCGACTGGCTGATGGCGGAAATCACGGCACTCGCCGGGATCTCGAACTCGGACCCTTCGATGGGAACCGGCCGACGGCGCCCGGAGGCGTCCGGCTCTCCCAGTTCCATGCGGATCGCGCGCATGGCGACAATCCGACCGTCTTCCTTGCGGAATCCCACGGGGGCCGCCAGGAACTCGATCCGGATCCCCTCCTTCAGTGCCTCGTCTACCTCCTCGGCAATCGCCGGCATTTCCGCTCGCGTGCGGCGGTAGAGGATCGTCACATTGGCGCCGAGCCGTCGGCAGATGCGCGCCGCGTCGATGGCGGTATCCCCACCGCCCACGATGATCACGACGACGTCCTTGCCCAGCTCGAGTCGCTCACCGTGGTGGAAGCGACTGAGAAAGTCCACGCCACTGAAGATGTTGGGCGCATCTTCCCCTTCGACACCGAGCGTCACGCCCTGCTGTGCGCCGAGCGCCACGTAGACGGCGTCGTACGACGCCCGCAGCTCCCGGAGAGTGATATCCCGTCCGATCTTGACACCGCATTTCAGCGCGACGCCAAGGTCGACGATCTTCTGAATCTCCGCCTGGAGCACCGTCTCGGGGAGCCGATACCCGGGAATGCCCCACAGCAGCATGCCACCCGGCTTCTCAAGGGCTTCGAAGACCGTGACCGCGTATCCGCGCCGGGCCAGTTGGTACGCGCACGACAGGCCGCTCGGGCCCGCGCCGACGACGGCGACCTTCTGAGAGCGCGTCTCCTCCGTCA
>JAOUDR010000186.1 GCA_029859185.1 Gemmatimonadota bacterium | reverse complement strand
AATGCAGCGACGGCCGGTCGGCCGTGGCGGCGATCGAGCAGGTGGAGCCTGACCTCGTGTTGTTGGACATCCAGATGCCGGACATGGACGGATTCGCGGTGCTTCGCACCGTCGGGCCGGATCGCGCACCGTTGACGATCTTCGTCACCGCCTACGACGAGTTCGCGATTCGTGCGTTCGAGATTCATGCGGTGGACTATCTGCTGAAGCCGTTCAGCGACGGGCGCTTTCTGGACGCCATCGCCAGGGCCAAGCGCACCCTACGCCAGGTCGATCGGCGTGACCTGCAAGCCCGGCTCCTCGATCTGCTCGACGCGGTCGGACTCGACGCGCCGTCCGGGCCCGCGGCCACGAACGCCGCCGCCGCACCGAGTGCCCGGCCGCTTTCCCGATTCGTGGTGAAGGAAAAGGGAAGCGTCTTTCTCGTGAGGGCCGACGACATCGAATGGATCGAGGCGGCGAACTACTGCGCCAGGCTCCACGCGCGCGACCGAGTCCACGTCATCCGAGAGACAATGAAGTCGCTCGAGGCCCGCCTCGACCCTACCCGCTTCTTCCGGATCAGTCGCTCCGCCATCGTCAACCTCGACTGCATTCGCGAGATGCAGCCCTTCGGTCGCGGCTCACAGGTGGTGATTCTCAAGAGCGGCACGTCGCTGATGCTGTCTCGCAGCCGGCGCGAGGTCCTCGCGCGCCTGCTCGGTCAGGCCTTGTGACGTACCGTGTCGGCACACCGGCAGCCACTCAGCGCCAGGAGGGCGCAGTGGAGGGAGCACCGTCACGCTGGCACCCTCTTCCTCTCTGAGGGCGGCAACCCACGATGCCGAGTCTCAGAGGCCGGATCCTCCGTCTGCTCCTCAGGTATCAGGCTCGGAAGGCCGACACGCACGCCATGTTGCAGCAACGACGGGCGATGCTCGAGGATGCCGCACGACGTTTGCCCATGCCACCCCGCGTCGACGTGTGTCAGACCACCATCGCGGACATGCCCGCCGAGTGGCTTCGCCCCGCCGACGCGACGACCAACGGAGCGATTCTGTACTTGCATGGCGGTGCGTACACGATGGGGTCGTGTGCAACCCATCGGACCCTGGCGGCGCGCATCGCCATCGCCGGCAGGACGCCGGCATTGCAGCCCGCGTACCGCCTTGCGCCTGAGCATCCGTTCCCGGCAGCTCTCCAGGATTGCGTGGCCGCCTATCGCTGGCTGGTCAGTCAAGGCATTGCACCACAGAAGATCGTTGTCGCGGGCGACTCGGCTGGAGGCGGCCTGGCTGTGGCCCTGGCCGTCATGCTTCGCGACGACCACGTCCCACTTCCGGCCGCAATTGCCTGCATGTCGCCGTGGGTCGACCTCGAGCTGACGGGTGAATCGCTCAGGACCCGCGCGCACGTCGATCCCGTCTGCAGCGTGGAGGAAAGCCGGTTTCACGCGCGGCAGTATGTTGGCGGCGCCGATCCTCGAGCGGCACTCGTGTCACCCATCTATGCGGACCTCCATGGTCTGCCGCCGGTACTCATTCATGTCGGCGACAGCGAGATTCTGTTGAGTGATGCGACCCGACTGGCCGCGCGCGCTCGTGACGATGGGGTGGACGTGCGGCTGACGGTCTGGGAGGGCATGTGGCATGTTTGGCATCTGCTGGCGAGGTACGTGCCGGAGGGCCAACGAGCGGTTGACGACATCGGCGCCTTCATCCGCAAGCACCTGGACTGACAGTCCTTTTGGAGCAACGATGCGTTGGCCGAAGCTGAGGGTGGGGGCGGCGGAGGGACTCGGGCGAACTCGCTGAACGACGATGGTCGATCGACGTACGAAGGGGTCACGTACCACGAGACAGAGGGTAAGGGGGGCAGCCGCGGCACGGATCTCAACCCAGCCACTCGCGCCCCATGAAGATCACGGTCTGCAGCAGGGCGGCACGACCGCTCGCCCTGGCTGAAGATCGGTGTGTGTCTCGCGGCGCCCTAGCGCCGGCACGGCCGTGGTCGAGATCTTGTTACGTTTCCTGCACCTGACCATGACCCCAACCGGGGCCCCAGCACGCCGGCCCCGAGGTTTCACGGCATGACCGATACGTCCCCGCGCTGTGCCGGCTGCGGCCGGCTGCTGGACCCCGACGACCAGTTCTGTTCGAAGTGTGGCTCGCCGACGGCCAGCAAGGTCGATCCCGAGGCCACCATCGTCGTGGCCGCGGGGTCCGAGAACTCCAGTGCGCTGAGCGGTCAGCGCGAGGTGACCGCCCCGGACGCCATGCCGGAACCCGCGGCGCCACCATCGGGAGCCGACTTCAACACCCGGTTGCGGCACGTGCTCGGCGCCGAGTACGAGATCCTCTCCCTGCTCGGGCAGGGTGGCTTTGCCCGCGTCTACCGCGCTCGGGACCGGCGGCTCGACCGAATGGTCGCCATCAAGGTCATTCGCCCCGATGTTGTCGGCACGAAGATGTTCGTGGAGAGTTTCCGCACGGAAGGGATCGCCCTGGCGAAGCTGCGGCACCCCGGGATCATCCCGATCTACGACATTCGCGAGCGGGAGGGGTTGATCTACTACGTCATGCCGTTCGTGGAGGGGACGACGCTCGAGGCGCGGCTGGACCGGGGGAAACTGCCGCCGTACGAGTCGCGGCGCATCCTGAGCGAACTGGCCGAAGCCCTCACAGCGGCCCACCGGGTCAAGATGGCGCACCTGGACATCAAACCGGCCAACGTGTTCCTGGAAGGTGATCTCGGGAAGGTGCTGCTGATGGATTTCGGGACCGCCATGGCGGTTACCGAGGTGGTCGAGGAGTCGTCAGGCGGACCAGTGGTGGGTACGCCCGAGTACATGTCACCGGAGCAGGCCCGCGGACTGCCGGACATCGACCACCGGTCGGATATCTACTCGCTGGGCGCCCTCGGCTATCGCATGCTCATGGGGCGGCCGCCGTTCAGTGGACGGAACGCGACCGAGATTCTCGAGAAGCACGTGACGGAAGCGCCGGTGCCGATCCGTGACGTCAACCCCACGATTCCCAAGGAGTTCGCGGACGCGATCATGCACTGTCTGGAAAAGGACCCGTGGGACCGGTTCTCCACGGCGAAGGAACTGGACGGCGTGCTCCAGGGAGTCACGTTCCGCAGCACGCAGGAGCACGTCGCGCCCGGGGCGGCATCTTCAGGCGTGCACGGCACCATCGTCGCCGTCATTGCCGTGGTCGCGCTGCTCGTCGGGCTCCTGGTGGGTGTGGCGATCGGCTAGGCGAGCGGCACCGAGCGGACGTCCGGCAACGAGAGGCGGCACCGCCCAGAGCCGGGTCCGGCGGCAGGCGCACGCCGTCAGGTTTGCGTGTCCCGATGGGTCCACATCACCTCGCCGCATGTCCGGCAGTTGGTGAGCTGGAGTGGGTTCCGCGCCCCGCACTGATCGCAGGTGTCCTCCCGACGCCGGTCGCGTCCCGCCGCCGCGGCCGCCACCAGGACCAACAGACTCCCACCAACGACCACCTCGATGACGAGGATGGCCATGTCTGGCGACCCCATGCTTCCCGCCTCGCGAAGGGGATCGTCCGAATCTGGGGGCGACGCATCGGGAGAGCCAGAGTGGACTTCCGCTGACGCCCTGGCGGGGGCCGGGACACCGCGCGGGGAGCACAGCATCCGCCCGGCTTGGGGCCGGGCGGGAGCTGGGCGCTGTCGGAGCTCGTGTACAGCGGTTGCTACGGGACGATCCGCACCGTGTCGCTGCCTTCGATGAGCGTGCCGTCGTAGGTCTCGCCGGTCAACACCGCGACGACATCACCGGCGCCAAGGGCCAAGCCCTGCGTATCGATGTGCACGACAAGGTCTGGCAGCCCATCGCCATTCACGTCTTCAATCGACGCCTGCAAGTTGCCCTTCTTGCCGACCACTCGGACGGCGGCGTCCGCCAGTTTCACCGTGGTCGGGTCGATGGTCGTGGCATCGAAGTCAACGGCACTGAAGATGGCAACCGGCACGTTGCCGTTCGAGCCGAGGTTGATGCTGTTGGGATCACTGCCGGGTTTGATGTCGATCTCGACATCCACTACTGACGGTCCCTCAACGGTCACTGCAACTTGATCGCTGCCGACCAACCCGTTCACATCCGTGACCTCGAAGACGATGAGGTACTCGCCCGGAGTCTGAATTGCATGGTCGATGAGGTACTGCGGATTCGCCTGTTGTGTGACCTCGTATGAACTCCCGTTCTCGATTCGGAACCACCTGTAAACGAACGGGATGGCCCCCAGCGCTCTACCGATCAGCGTGAAGCTCTCGCCGGCGTCCACCGTCAACTGGTCGATCTCAACCATATCGATGTCGTACACAAGCACGAGCGGCGGGTCGTCTTCACCAGAACCAGCAAACTGCGGTCCATACTCCGGCGCGGTCCACTCGGAGTCTCGACATCCAATCGAGAAGAGTAGCGTAAGGACAAGAAACGGCGCGATGCGGCGCGTCATCATGGTTCCCCCTCATGGCTTGTGGACTTCCGGTGGCCGGGGAACTCGTCGTCAGGCGGGCGTCGGACTGCGGCGTCTGTCAGGCGGCGGGGCCAACCGGCACCCCGAGAACTGCTTGCCGGCCAAGGTAGGACTGGCACGGAAAGGCTCCAAGGACAAGAACAGTCGGGATTCGGAATGGCGCTGTGGCGGTACCGCGACACGGCGTTGACTGATGCCCGGGCATTGACCGCCGATACGATGATCCGGTGAGGAGTGCGCGGAGTGTCGTGCTCAAGTAGGCGAAGGATCTTGCGCGCCACCCCACGGAGCGGCGGCGTGTCGCTTGGCGCGGCTCTGGGAGGGCGGGTATCCGTAGCAGTGCCTGTAGTGGTCTTGGAGGTTGCGAAGCGTGCCGAACCCCGCCTCAGCCGCCACGCGAATCAGAGGCGCAGACGGATCCCGCTTGATCATGTCCTCCGCAATACGAAGCCTCGATCGTACCAGGTGGTCTTGGAAGGTGACGCCGACGATCCGGTGGAAGAGTCGACTGAAGTGGAACTGGCTCACATGGGCGATCGAGGCGACCTCGGCAAGCGGGAGCCGTCGGTTGCAGTGCACACGCATGTAGGCCAACGCTCGGCGAATACCAGGGTGCGGCGGCGCTACCCAGTACGCCGTATCAGGGTCACGTGGACTCGGCCGTTCCGCGATCTCGAGGCTCATGACCATGCGTCTCCCGTGTCTCCAGCCCGCGTTGTTGGGTACATCACCGCTCGGGCAATCCGCGGCTACGGCCCCTCGGTGCGCTGCGCGTCTCTCACGACGCACTCCTGATGCCGGCCCGGGCCGCAATCAGTCCCGCGGTACTCGCCGTTAAACAGATGCTGACGGGCGCTACGCGGTTACAAACCTTGCCGCGAGAACGACATGGCGACTCGCACCGGGGCGAGACCCGGCAGGGACTGACGGCAATCGCCCGTCCCAACCCCACGGTCAGGGCAAGGAAGTCAGGGCTCCTTCCTAGGCTACGGCGGGCGTCGCTGGCATAAGTCTTTTCGCTCCAGGACCTTCCGCGTGGCGGAGCACACGTTTGCGTAGCCGGTAGAGGTCGTTGGACGCCAGCGCGAGATCGGCCGCAACGCGGGCCACCGATCGCCTCTGGAAATGGGAAACATGCCGGAGGTGCGCGAGTGTCAGCCAGTCGAGGAGGGCCTTGGGACTCGGCAGTCCGTCCGCTCGCATTCGACGCTGGAGCGTCCGCTGCGACAGTCCCAGGGCCCGCGCGATGGTTGCCACGCTCGGCCGACGTCCCGCTGCCAAGACACCCAACGCGCGATGGCCGAAGAGGTAGCCGGCACTGGAGAGGTTGGGCACCAGACGCTTCAGGTCCTCCATGATCCACATCCGGGGCACCGCACGGATCAGCCCGACGGCGGCGTCTCGCAGGTGGGCCATGCTATCAGGGTCCCTGGACTGGACCTGCACCCGGATATCACCAGTCTTGGGAAGCTGGGAGAACGTGGTAAACGCGGGCCCGCTCGCCGGCAGATAGAGCAGGATGGGCCCTCCCCTCAATCCGCGCACCAAGCCCCCAAAACGCTCGGCCGCCGGTCGTGTCCACGGATGCAAGTCATGGACAAGCGCGGCAGACCCCGCGAGCGCCTGTCGAGTGATCGCGCGCGACTCCAGCTGGACT
>JAOUDR010000185.1 GCA_029859185.1 Gemmatimonadota bacterium | reverse complement strand
GAGTTGGCGGGAAGCGGTTCCTCGGCATACACGTCCACCGCGGCACCACCGAGATGCCCGCTCCTCACGGCATCGACCAGCGCCACCTCGTCCACCAACTCACCTCGCGCGGCATTCACCAGCACCGCCCCGCGCTTCATCGTGGCGAGCCGACCGCGGTCGAGCAGGTGGCGCGTGGCATCCGTCAACGGCATGTGTAGTGTGATCACGTCCGCGGCGGCGAGCACTTCATCGAGTGGGTGCAAGGTCACGCCGAGATCCTCGGCACGCTTCGCGGGCAGATATGGATCGTGCGCCACCACGGTCATGCCGACGGCGCGCGCGACCCGCGTGACGTGGGCCCCGATGCGTCCCAGACCGATGACGCCAAGCGTCTTGCCGCGCAGCTCCATCCCGGCAAAGGACTTCCGGTCCCACGCCCCCTCCCGCATGCTCTGGGCCGCCCACGGAACACGCCGCACCAGCGAGAAGAGCAGCGCGAGCGTGTGCTCCGCGGCGGATATCGTATTGGCGCCCGGCGCATTGAGCACGGCGATCCCACGGCGCGTAGCCGCGGGGATATCGATGTTGTCCACCCCGGCACCGGCCCGGCCGATCACGCGCAGGTCCGGCGCCAGATCGATGAGGTCGCCGGTCACCAGGGTATCAGACCGGACCAGCAGCGCGTGTGCCCTGGGCAGCGCCCGATGGAGCGCTGTCGCATCGCCCGCCGTGTTCACCACCTCAACACTGGGCGCGGCTCGGAGCAGCGCGAGCCCCGCTTCGGCCACACGATCCGCCACCACCACAACCCATGTCATCCCGTCGCCTCCTCGATGCGTTCGAGCGCGACGCGCACGGTGTCCACCGAGTGGTCGCCCATGTGCCCGATCCGCAGCGTGGACTCGCGCAACGGTCCGTAGCCCGTCCCGAGAATCCACCCCGCCTTCCGCACCGCCCGGACGATGTCCCGACCGTTGCGCCCCTCCGGAACGCGCAGACACGAGACGGTCCACGACCGGCGGCCCTCCCGCGGCAGATAGCGGTACCCCAACGCCCCACCGGGCCCGGCAACCCAATCCTCCACCGTTCGCCGCATCGCGTCGTGCCGCGTCCACCAGGCACCGATGCCGCCATCCCGCTCGATGCGCCGGCTCTGTTCGGCGAGGGCAAAGAACAGCGACAGTGCCGGCGTGTTGGTCGGCTGACGCTCAGCGAACGCGTCGTCGTACGCGAGCACGTCCAGGTACGCGCCGCGGCCCGGCAGGGTCTTGGCTCGCGCCAGCAGCCGCTCGGATGCTACGCCGAGCGCCAGCCCAGGCGGCAGCGCCAACGCCTTCTGCGATCCCGTGAACACGAAGTCGAGGTTCAGGGCATCCGTCTCGACGGGGGAGCCCGCGAGCGAGGTCACGGCGTCTACGAGGAGCAGGACGTCGTCGCGTTCGTGGACGACAGCGGCAAGCTCCGGCAGCGGTGCCAGTGCGCCGGTGGACGTCTCCGAATGCACCAGGCTGACGGCATCCACGTCGGACCGCCGCAGGGCATCATGGAGCATGTCCGGCTCCACGGTTTCGCCGAGCGGGACCTCGAGCCGCACCACATCGTGTCCACACGCTTCCGCGATGCCCGCGAACCGTGCGCCGAACGAGCCCGACACCAACGCCAACACCCTGTGCCGGATCCCACAGCGCACGGCCATCTCCATGAACCCCGTGGCTGCGCAGGATCCGATGAGCACCCGCCGCTCCGTGCGGAACATGCGCTGCAGCGGCTGCTCGAGCCCCTCGATCAGCTGCACCATCTCGCTGCCACGGTGCGCAATCATCGGCCGCAGCATCGCCGCCAGCACGTCCGGATGGACTTCGGTGGGGCCGGGGAGGAGGAACCGGCCGAACGGGATCTCTGTCATGCGTGAAACGTGGAACGTGAGACGTGAAAAGAGAAGCGTCGCGTGTGTTTCACGTTTCACGTTTCACGCTAGCGCACCCGCTCCAGCCGCTCGTTTGGCTGGTACGCGCGCCCGAACTTGGCGCACGGCCGGTTCTCATTCATGACCACATCCGCCGTGAAATCGTAGCGGCCGCCGAACAGCGACGATCCCACGCCGTAGGCATCCACCGGCACGCCCGCCTTCTCGAACGCACGGATCTTCTCGGCGTTGAATCCACCGGATACCACGATCTTCACGTGCTGGAATCCCTCGGCGTCGAGCGCCCGACGCACGTTCCAGACCAGATGTGGATTGACGCCGGTCGGATCGAATGAGCCCATCTGCGGCACCACCGACCGGTCTACCAGGGTATGGGAGGTATCCAGCCGGACCCCATAGAGCTTCTCTCCCAGGGCCCGCGCGACCTCGAGCGACGTACGGACGCTGTCGTTCTCGTAGTCCACGAGGCTGATGAGCCGGACGTCGTCGGTCATGTACTCCGCGAACTTGCGCGTCGCGAGCACCGTATCGCCCCCATAGGCGGCGATGATGGCGTGCGGGACCGTACCGATGCCCTGGCTACCCCACCATGATGCCTGGGCATCGGTCGAGACGCCGATGGCCCCGGCAATGTGCGCCGCGTACCCGTCGCCGGTCTGCACGAGCCAGTGGTCGTGGCGGGCCGGAAAGAACATGACTTCCTTGGGCCGCGCGGCTTCCACGACCCACCGCGTGTTGGTGCCGACCCGG
The DNA here is from genome assembly GCA_029859185.1 of Gemmatimonadota bacterium. Classification (GTDB taxonomy): domain Bacteria; phylum Gemmatimonadota; class Gemmatimonadetes; order Gemmatimonadales; family GWC2-71-9; genus JAOTWJ01. The sequence continues at coordinate 3,491 of JAOUDR010000185.1, read as the reverse complement.
GTGCGGCGCGCGAGCACGCCTAGGTACAGCGTCTCCAGGTGCGCAAACGCGTCGTAGGGTCCCTCGATGGTCATGACAGGTTCCCACGGGTGTACCTCATCGCCGTCATACAGCGCGTGCACGGTGAGGTCCTGCCACTCGATGGCGCAGAGCTTGAGAATGGCGATGGCCTCGTCCACGCCACCGAGGTAGGCGTGGGTCTTCCCGAACACCTGCATCAGGACACGCGGCCGGTGGTGGTCAGCCAGCAGCAGCTCGCGGGCACGCACGAAGTACTTGTCGGAGTAGTACCCTTCCCGCATCCGCTCCACCGGTAGATGGAAGATCTCGGGGTCCAGCCGGGGCCGTCGCGTCATGTCAGGTGACCTCTTCCCAGTCCGCCGTCAGAGTGCGCCGCCGGAGCCAGCGGACGCCAAGCGCATCCCGCAGGCCGCGGAACGCGCGGTTCCACATGCCGTACTTCGTGCGGCCGTGCCGCCGCGGGCGGTGCGACACCGCAACCTCCGCCACCCGCGCCCCCTCCCGCGCCAACAGCGTTGGCAGGAACCGGTGCATGCCGTCGAACCGGGGCAGCCGCACGAGCGCCCTCCGTCGGATCACCTTGAGACCGCACCCGGTGTCCCGCACGCGGTGCCCGGTGATCACATCCCGCGCGCGGTTCGCGACCACCGCCTGCAACCGCTTCCACCCTCCGTCGCGCCGCGCGACGCGAAACCCCACGACGGCCTCGAGCGACGGCTCCGCCATCAGCATCCCCAGGAGCCGGGGAATGTCCGCCGGGTCGTTCTGCCCGTCGGCATCGAGCGTCACGATGACCGGCGCGCGTGCCGCCACCCAGCCGGCCGCGAGCGCTGCACTCTGGCCGCTCCGCCGCCCAAGGCGCAGGACCCGCACGTCCGGGGCGGCCCCGGCGAGGCGCGCGAGCTCGGCGTCCGACCCGTCGCTGGAGGCATCATCCACGGCCACAATCTCGATCCGCCGATCCCGCAGCGCCGTCCGGATCTCCTCGAACAGCGGCGCGAGGTTCTCACGTTCATCGTGCACCGGCAAGACCACCGACACGGCGGGCTCAGCGGTGCGGCCGGGGTCCGAACCCACGGGGCTCCCTGGTACAGGTGGGCAGAACGTAGGAAGCCCGGGCACCACAATCAAGTTGACACCCGTCGGCACGCCTGCGGATTATTCCGCCTGTCACGACTTTCTCCCTGGAGCGGCCATGTCCGACCATCCCTCCCGACGCGACTTCCTTGGGGCCGCCACAGGGGTCGCCGCCGGCGCCGCCCTGGGACTGCCGCGTGCGGCCCTCGCCGCCCCGGCCGTCCACATCCGCCCGCCGGCGCGCCCGGTCGCCGTCGCCTCGGCAAACGGGATCCGCGGCGTGGAGCGGGCCGGACAGCTCGTGAGCCAGGGGATGGATACGCTCGACGCGGCCGTCGAGGGCGTCAAGATCCAGGAGCTGGACCCCGACGACACGTCCGTGGGGTACGGTGGCCTCCCGAACGAGATGGGCGTCGTCCAGCTCGACGCCTCGTGCATGCACGGTCCCTCGAAGCGGGCCGGTGCCGTCGGCGCGCTGGAGGGAATCAAGACTCCCAGCGTCGTGGCCAAGTACGTCCTGCTCTACACCAACCACATCATGCTGGTGGGGGAGGGCGCCAAGCGGTTTGCCCTGTCGTATGGGTTCACGGAAGAGGACCTCCTGACCGAGCGCAGCCGGCAAGCGTGGCTGCGGTGGCGCGCAAACCGGGGCGCCTCCGACGACTGGCTCGACGTCCCGGCCGACGCGGACCTGGTGGCACGGCCCACGGGAACGATCAACCTCAATTGCGTGAACCCGAACGGTGAGATCTCGTCCGTCACCACCACCAGCGGGCTGGCATGGAAGATCCCGGGCCGGGTCGGTGATTCGCCGATCATCGGGGCTGGTCAGTACTGCGACAATGACGTCGGCGCTGCCGGCTCGACCGGCCGGGGTGAGTCCAACATCAAGGTGTGTGGCGCCTTTCTTACGGTGGACCACATGCGGCGCGGGATGAGCCCGACCGATGCGGCGCTCGAGACGCTGCGGCGCGTGGTGGCAACGACCGAGCCGCGGCTGCTCGATCCGGAGGGTCGACCCACCTTCGACCTCAACTTCTACGCAGTGAACGCGCGCGGCGAGTTCGGCGCCGCCGCCATCTACGGCGCGCGGGCGGGCGGACGGGGGTCCCAGTTCGCCGTCTTCGACGGCGAGACGGCCGGCCTGCGGGACTGCGCCTACCTGTACGAGCGCCGTTGACTTCCTCGCGGATCGCGCTCGTTCTGCTGCTCCTCGCGGTACGACCCGCCGCGGCACAGCTGCCTGCCATCTTCCCCGCCGGATCGGAGTGGAAGGACCTCTTCTACCCGAAGCTCTTCTGGCTTCCGCGGGAAGGCGTCACGGTGGGAGGGTACTACGGCATCACGCTCCCGACGCGATATGCCGACCAGACGCCGGCACCCCATCGGTTGCTGATCGCGCTCGACGGACAGGTCACCACGGCGGGCTCCCGGTTCATCGCCCTGGATGCCTGGGCCCCCGCTCACTGGGACGGGTGGCGGCTGCGGCTGACCCTCGCGCTCAAGCACTGGAAGCGGGAGCCGTACTTCGGGATCGGCAATGCGACCACGACGGATTCCGGGAGCGTCGCCGGCTCCGACCGCTACTACCGCATCGAGCGGGTGCGCAACTACGTCCGTGGCGACGTGCAGCGCCGTATCATCGGTCCACTGCGCCTCCTCGTCGGATTTCACTGGGAGCACTGGTTCCTCGATACGCTCCAGGCGCGGAGCCAGCTCAGCGTCGACCTCGCCAACGGCGCCGTGAGTCGCATCGGCATCGGGACCGACGACTTCAGCGCGCGCCTCGGCCTCGTGCTCGACACCCGCGACCGCGAGGCGGCGGCGCAACGCGGCATCCTGGTCGAGGCGATTCACGCGCGAGCCGACGCCGACATCCTCGGCGACGTCACCTACTCGCGCACCACGGTGAGCGCGCGCGGGTTCCTGAGCCTGGGAGAGCGTTGGGGTCTCGCCGGGCGCGTCGCGGGGCACTCCATGGGAGGAGCACCCCCGCTGGGGTCCCGCTTCATGATCGAGGAGAGCGACCGCGAGTACAGCGGCTACGGCGGATCCGACACCCATCGGGCGCTGTTCTGGAACCGCTTCGTCGATGCCGACGCCCTGTTCGGCAACTTCGAGGTCCGCTATGCCCTGATCCCGTATTTCCTGCGAACGGTGCTGGTGGGCTTCGTGGACGTGGGGCGGGTGTTTGGACCGGGGGAGTTCGAGCTCACGGCCGAAGACCTGAAGGTGGGCGGTGGCGGCGGCATCCTCATCCATTTCGCGTCGGAAACCGCCGTCCTGGGGCTCTCCTCCGCCGTCGGCCCCGACGGGTTGAACCTGCTCGTGCACTACCGGTGGCCGTTTTAGGGCGGTCGAGGGCGGTCATGGGCGGAAACGGACAGGTGCCG
>JAOUDR010000184.1 GCA_029859185.1 Gemmatimonadota bacterium | reverse complement strand
GACCCGAAGGACTGGCCCAAGGCGGGCCGGCAGTTCGCCGTGCTCGACGCCCAGGGCAACGTCTTCGCGCACACCGGACCGCAGGCGACGGCGTGGGCGGGCAACCGGTCGTGCGCGGCGCCCCACGTCTGCACCGCGCAGGGAAACATCCTTGCCGGCCCCGGCGTGGTGGATTCGATGGTCGCCGCGTTCGAGCGGACCGAGGGCGCGCTCCGGCTCCGTCTCGTGGCGGCGCTCGAGGGTGGGCAGCGCGCCGGCGGCGACAAGCGCGGGCAGCAGTCCGCCGCGCTGCTCATCGTGAGCACCAAGCAGAATTGCGGCATCTGGTTGCACAACGACGTCATCCTGCGATTGCAGGTGGACGACAGCGCGGAACCCATCGCGGAACTCCGTCGCCTCGCGGAGCATCGCGCGGCGGCGCGGAAGCAGCGAGGCTGCTAGGGGAAGGCGGTGGCCCCCTCGGTGCTACCGCAGCATGTCGGCAATCGTGGGCCGCGTCGTCTCGATCCGCTCGTAGTCCAGTTTCAGTCCGTACGGTGCCAAGGCCGCCCCGACGAAGTCGTAGATGCCCCGGACAGCGTCGAATGGGGCGGTGACGACATCCAGCGCGGTAGATCCGGCATTGTTCCGAATGCTCTTGTCGGCGCCGGCAGTCAGCAGGGCCGCGACGATCTCGGTGCGGCAGAAGAAGGCCGCGGTGAGCAGTGCGGTCGATCCATCGTTGTTGCGTTGGTCCAGGTCGGCACCCGCCGCGATCAACGCCCGGGCCACGTCCGCGTGGCCGAACGTGGCCGCCGTGATCAAGGGGCTCGAGCCGCCCGACGGCTCTCTCGCATTGAGGTCCGCGCCGGCGGCGATCTGTCGTCGGACGGCCGCGAGATCGCCCACCGCGGCCGCCTGGTGAAGCCCGACGCTCGCGGGCCCGTCTGGCGAGGGGGCTACCGGCTCGCCCAACGCGTCATCGAGCATCCGTACCAGCTCGTCCCGACTGTACGAGAACCGGTGTCCTGCGTTCAGCTCGACCAGTTCCCGCAGGGCCTGGCGGATCGTGATCTCGGCCTCGTTTCGGGTGGGCACGACCATGTACCGGCGCCTGGGTGCGTCCGTGGAAAGAAAGTCGAGGGCCGCGAGCGCAACGGCATCCGGTTCGGCGAACTGGGAGCGATCGAGCGGACCGCTGATCAGGGCGAGCATCGAACCGTACCGGGAACCCTCGGCCGAGTATCCGGTCTCCTGCATGCGCCGGACCATGGACGCCGTGATCTGCGACTTGTAGTTGCCGGGCTCCACCGCGGCGACGGCGACATCGAAGCGATCCAGCTCGGCCGCCAGCGCGTCGGTAAAGGCCTCGACGCCGTGTTTGCTCATGCTGTACGCGCCGCTGAACGGTCCGGACAGGATGCCGGCGATGGAGCTGACGGTCATGACTCGGCCCCTGCTCTCGATGAGCAGATCCGCGAACGCCTGCGTGACGCGGTAGGGACCGAGGAGATTCACGTCGAGCTGGAAGTCCATGTCCTCCGCCGACAGCTCGATGAGCGGCCCGATGACCGCGACGCCGGCATTGTTGATCAGTCCGTAGAGGCCACGGCCTTCGGCCCGCACGAACTCGACCGCGGCGTCGATGTCGCTCTCCTCGGTGACATCCAGACGTACCGACGTCACGTTCTGCATCGCGTCCAGGCGTGCGAGATCCTCGGCCGTTCGCGCCCCGGCGTAGACGTGGAACCCGTTCTCCGAAAGAACCTCGGTCATGCGAAGGCCGATCCCGGAGCTCGATCCGGTGACGAGGACGGCGCGCGCCTGGTCCGTGTCCTGCGCCCGGATCGGCGACGCCACCATCGAAACAGTCATGACCGCCAGGGCGAGCCGTGCGCGCATGGCACCGGCGGACAGACGAAAGTCGAACGACATCGGATGGCTCCCTTCCGGCCGGGTGAGCACCTGGATGTGAGGGATTCCAGATGGTCCAATTGTAGGAAGATCCCCCAGCAGGTGCCACGCGAACGGACGCGCTGCGCGCCGTGCGACGGGCCCGCCCGGACGCGCGGGCAGTGGCTCGAGGGTGGTCCGGAGCGCAGTCCGGTCGGCCGACTGCCCGGGCACCGACCAGGCTTCACGATTATTTCAGCCGGACTTCATGCGCGGTCGAGCGAGTTGGTAGGTCCTCGCTTCGAGGAACGTCTGTGTCCGGCGGTGAGGAGCGACTCCACGCGGTCCTCGCGGATCGCTACGAGATCCAGCGCGAGTTGGCGCGGGGCAGTGTGGCCATCGTGTATCTGGCCGACGACCGCGTTGCCCATCGCCCGGTCGCCCTGAAGGTGCTGCGGCCGGAGTTGGCCAACGTGATCACCCGCGAGCGGTTTCTGCGGGAGATTCGGGTCACGGCACAGCTCGACCACCCCAACATCCTGCGGCTCACCGATAGCGGCAGCGGCGTGGCGGGACCAGGCGACGCGACCGACCTCCTCTTCTACGCCATGCCGCTGGTGGCGGGCAGCCTCCGCGATCGACTGGCGCGGGAGCGGCAGTTGCCGCTCGACGAGGCGCTGCGGATCGCGCGGGCGGTAGCCGCGGCGCTGGGCTACGCGCACGAGCGCGGCGTGATCCATCGCGATATCAAGCCCGGGAACATCCTGCTCGAGGACGGGCACGTGTGGGTGGCGGATTTCGGGATCGCCAAGGCCGTGGCGACGGCGGGCGATGAGCGGCTGACGCACACGGGGATTGCGGTGGGGACGCCGGCGTACATGAGTCCGGAGCAGGGAAGTGCGGACGAGCGGGTGGATGGGCGGAGTGATCTCTACAGTCTGGGGTGTGTGCTGTACGAGATGCTGAGTGGGGAGACGCCGTACACGGCGTCGACCCCGGAGGCGCTGTGGGCGAAGAAGTTGGCTGAGCCGGTGCCGCGGATCTCGGTGGTGCGGGAGTTGGTGCCGGCGCCGGTCGAAGCAGCGCTGACGACGGTCTTGGCGAAGAGCCCGGCGGACCGGTTTGCGACGGCGGACCAGTTCAGCACGGCACTCCAGATCGATGCGAGCGCGTACCGGCGCCAGCAGCGGACGCGGAAGACCGTGCGGCGGCTCGCGCTGGCCGTGGCCAGCGTGGCGGTCCTGGCGGCCGGGCTGTACGGGACCGCGCGCTACCGCGCCGCGAAGAGCTGGGAATGGGTGGACCTCGATCCCAATGCCGTCGCGATCCTGCCGTTCGACGTGAGTGCCACCGACCCGGCCCTCGCGACCCTCGATGAGGGGATCATCGACTTCCTATACCCCATCCTGTCCGGCGATGCGGGTCCGCGCGCCATCGAGCCCAACCCCGTTCTCCTGGCGCTGGCGGACCGCCGCGCCCGCGGTGAGTGGACCACCCCCGATGCCGCGCTCCGCCTCGGCGCGCAGTTCCGGGCCAGTCACGTCCTGGAGGGCCGGGTCGCGCAAGCGGGGACGCGTGTCACGCTGAACGCGTGGCTGCGACGGGTCCCCGACGGTGCCACCACGGCCCGCAGCACGGTAGCCGGCCCACCGGACAGTGTGCACGCGTTGATCCAGCAGCTGGCGGTCGAACTGTTGGGCGACCAATTGGGGGAGAGCAAGGACCGCCTTGCCAGTCTCGTCGGGCGTCCGGCGGAGGCGGTGAGCGCGTATCTCGCCGGCACCCGGGCGTTGCGGGCCGGCCAATACGCCAACGCGGTTCGCATGCTCGGTCGTGCGGTGGAGCTGGACTCCACGTTCGCGCTCGCGGCGCTGCGGTTGGCTCAGACACCGGGAGGGCCGGTCTGGCAGGCGCTACCACTCGCGCGGGCACACCGGGCGTCGCTGGGGCGGCGCGAACAGGCGGTGCTCACGTTCCTGCTCGTGAGCCAACGCGTCGACACGGCAGCAACCGATGCGGACAACATCACGGCGGTGCGCGCGTGGCTCGAAGTTGCACCTGACGACCCACTGGCGTGGGGAACCTACGCCGCGCGGCTCCGCAGCACGGGCACCATCATCCCGGTCCCCGCGTGGGAAGCCGAGGCGCGGCGGGCGTTCGAACGGGCATGGGCACTCGACTCGAGCACGCCGGATGTCGTGACGCGGAACGTGGGGGCCGCGCTCGGCTTGGAAGATCTGGTGTGGTTGCGTCGGGTCGGGCCGCGCTATCTCGCGGTGGCGGACACCCTCGGGCAGGAATGGGTCGGGCTCCGGTGGGTCGTCGCCCTGGCGTTGGGGGATTCCGCTACGGTGCGGGAGCTGCGTGCCCGGGTCGTCGCTGGTGACCCGCGCGTGGCGGATGCGCGGGTGCGGGCGCGGGTGCAGTCAATGGAGATCCTGCTTGGGCTGCCGCACACTGATAGCGATCTGTTGCGGAAGCAGCTCCGGGCCCACGTCGTGACCAGGACGGATTCGATCCGCAATGCGTTTGACCTGGGCTATGAGGGCCTCTGGAAGGGCCGGCTGCGTCAGGTCACCGATGTCCTCACCGGTCCGCTCGGATTGATCTCCTGGAACGGTCGCACCGGTAGGCAGACGTTCCTGATCGACTTCTGGCTCATGTATCCCGGTCTCGACAGTGTCGCGGCGCTGGCGGCGGAGTCGATCCGCGTGATGGCCGAGGAGCCGGCGCCCCGCTACGTCGGCGGTGTGCCCGTCGACCAACCACCACATCTCCGCTGCTACCACCTGCTATATCGCGCGGCGCGGGGTGATACGATCGGCGTGCGTGAAGCGGCGCGCGCGCTGGTCCCGTGGTTCCATGAGTTCGACATGGAAGGGATCTGTCCGGCACTGACGGAGGCACTCGTCGAGTCGCACGATCCCGGCGCTCGGGAGACGCCGGCGCTCGATCGACTCGAGGCACTGCTGCGGCGCGGCACGCGCTGGGAGTTCCCCACGAATGCCGCCATCCCCGTGCTTGCACGACTCCGACGCCAGCGGGGACAGCATGAGCGCGCGCTTGCCGTCGCACGCATGCATCTGCTGGGGCAGCCGTTCTTCTGGCAGCACCGCGCGGCCCTGCTGAAGGAAGAGGGGGACCTCAGCGTGATCGTCGGTGACACCGCCGGCGCCGTCGAGGCGTTCCAGCGCTACCTCGCGCTCCGGACCGATCCGGACGATATCGGCAGACCGCAAGTTGACAGCGTCCGCACGGCGCTCCTGGCACTGCTGCGGGCGAAGGGATGAACACCGCTGTCACGTGGCGTTCTTGTCGACCTTTCGGGTCTGAAATCTGAGGACCAACGTAGGACGCGGCTTCCTCGACGCAGTCGATGCGGTATCGACCGGGAAGAGACTCGACACGTTCGTTCTCGAGACCCAGCAAAAGGGGCGATACCTGCCCGTTGCGGGCGGGCGTCTGGCTGGGGGAGACGTCCGGCAGGCGGCGGGGCGCTGGCAGAGCCTCACGCCGATGTTGAATCCTGCGAATCACTACCGACGGTGTTCTGATAGCCCATCGGTTTGCGGGAAACAACAAGGAGAATGGTGGGGATTCGGTGGGAGAGAAGGTCGAGCCGACCGCCCTGAAGCGGGGGCCTCGATCCGAAGGACACCGAGGCGACCGCGGGTCGCCGCAGGTGAACCCCCAAGGGCTTGCGCCCGGCGGTTTTCAAGTCCCCTTCCGACCTTGGCAGATCGTGGGCAAATCACTCTAAACCTATCACTCCCATGCCCTTCTGAGGCCGATTCCGTCCAAACCCCCGCATTCCTTTTCATTCTCTAGAAGTCGGACTTTCCCAAAGACCTTCCCATGCGTTGGGGTCCGCGGCGGTGCTTGTCCTGGCCCGCGGGGCGGGTCCGTCTGGCCAGTTGCCGGGTCCGACCCTATCGTAGCGGAGGGCGAAGTGCGCGTCGGAGCGCTGGTGCGGCGGCGTATCTGACGTTCCTCCTGAGGAGGGGGTTCAATAGCGTCCGCCACCGCCCCCGCGCGTTACGCGCCTCCGGCCAAGGCGCCACAACGGGAGGGATCGTGACCGAGAAGCCCAAGCCGAAGCGCAGGCACGCAGCCCCCAAGCGCGATGCAGCCGCATCCACGGCCGGCGGTGCCGCTGCCGAGGCGAGCGCGGAACTCCGTCCCGTCCAGGCTCAGCCCATCACTGAAGACGACCTGCACCTCTTCAACGAGGGGAGCCACTACCACCTCTACCGCAAGCTCGGCTGCCACCTCACCACGTTGGGCGGGACG